>NZ_JAAXOY010000524.1 GCF_012396155.1 Cellulomonas septica
AGCGGGTGCCCGCGGGCGCGCGGCTCGTCGAGCTCGACGTGCTCGCCGACCTCCCCGGGAACGCCGCCGCGCAGGCGGCGACGCTCCTCACCCGTCCCGCGGTGCTGCTCGAGACGCTCGACGGCATGGACGTCGCCGAGCAGATGCGCGCCACCTACCGGCGGCTCGTCTCGTCGCCGGCGGCGCTCGCGGGCTACGCGACGTTCGCGCGCACCGTCATCGACGCGCAGGGCACTCCCGTGCTGTTCCACTGCACGGCGGGCAAGGACCGCACGGGGTGGGCCGCGACGGTGCTGCTGCTCGCGGCCGGCGTCGACGAGGACGGCGCGACGGACGAGTTCCTCGCGGTCAACCCGGCGGTCCGGACGACGTTCGCGCCGCTGCTCGCGCAGCTCGAGGCCGCGGGCGGCGACCCGGCCCTCGTCTCGCCGTTCCTCGAGGTGCGGGAGGACTACCTGCGGGCCGCGCTCGACACCGTCGCGGCCCGGTTCGGGTCGTTCGACGGGTACCTCGCGGACGGGCTCGGGCTCACCCCGCTCGAGGTCGAGTCGCTGCGCCGCACCCTGCGCGCCGACGCCTGACGCGGGCCCGCGCCGCGCGGTTCGTCCGGTTGGTCCGTTCGGGTGGTCCGGTATGTCCGATGTTGCCGGGCCTCCGACGTGCGCTGACGATGGTGCGACCGAGCCGACGGAAGGCGGACGCATGCACGAGGACGAGCTGGTCTCCCCCATCCGCAAGGGTGCGCACGACATCGCGCTCGACCGCGAGCGCATGCGTCGTCGTCGCGTGTACCGGCTCGCGGCCGTCGTGCTGGCGGCCGAGGCGTACGTGATCGTGAGCGCGCTGCTGGGCCGCGACCCGCTCCCGTCGCTGCCGGCGGTCGACCCGCTGATCCTCGTCCCGGTCCTGTTCTTCGCGGCGATGCTGCTCCTGCTCGTCGGCACGCAGGTCGGGTCCGCGCGGTCGCCGCACCTCACCTACCGGCCCGAGCAGGTCGACGTGCGGCTCGACGACGTCATCGGGATCGACCCGGTGAAGGAGGACGTGCGCCGCTCGATCGACCTGTTCCAGACGCACCGCCAGTTCGCCGACCAGATGGGCGGCACCCCGCGGCGCGGCCTGCTGTTCGAGGGTGCGCCGGGCACCGGCAAGACGATGACCGCGAAGGCGATGGCCGCCGAGGCGGGCGTGCCGTTCCTGTTCGTGTCGGCGACGTCGTTCCAGTCGATGTACTACGGCGCCACGGCCCGCAAGATCCGCGCGTACTTCCGGGCGCTGCGCCGCGCGGCCCGCACCGAGGGCGGGGCGATCGGGTTCATCGAGGAGATCGACGCGATCGCGCTGCGTCGCGGCGGGATGCTCGGGGCGTCGTCGTCGCGGACCCTCGTCGGTGCGGCGTCCGCCGGTACGCCGGGCGTCGTGACGAACGCGATCATGAGCGAGGGCACGGGCGGCGTCGTCAACGAGCTGCTCGTGCAGATGCAGTCGTTCGACGAGCCCACGGGCGGCGACAAGCTCGTCAACCGCCTGGTGTCGGCCGTCAACCTGTTCCTCCCGGCGACGCGCCAGATCCGTCAGCGCCGCCCCGGACGCGCCCCGATCCTGCTGATCGCCGCGACGAACCGCGCCGACTCGCTCGACCCCGCGCTGCTGCGGCCGGGCCGGTTCGACCGCCGGCTCACGTTCTCCGCGCCTGACGCGCACGGCCGTCGTGCCCTGGTCGACCACTTCCTCACCCGCCGCGCGCACGACGCCGAGCTCGACGACCCGGTCGCCCGGGACCGCGTGGCCGCGTCGACGAACGGCTGGACGCCCGTGATGATCGAGCACCTGCTCGACGAGGCGCTGGTCAACGCGCTGCGCCGCGGGTCGCTGACGATGTCGTTCCAGGACGTCGAGACGGCCCGCATCACCGAGATGGTCGGCATCGGCCAGCCCGTCCGGTACACGCGCGCCGAGCAGGAGCTCATCGCGACGCACGAGGCCGGGCACGCGGTCACCGCGTGGCTCGTCGCGCCGAACCGGTCGCTCGAGGTGCTGACGATCATCCGCCGCGGCGAGTCGCTCGGGCTGCTCGCGCACGGCGACTGCGAGGAGGTCTGGACGCGGTCGCAGGGCGACCTGCGGGCGCTCGTGCAGATCGCGATGGGCGGCTGGGTCGCCGAGGAGCTGTTCTTCGGCCAGACGACGACCGGCCCCGCGAGCGACCTCGCCGCGGCGACGCGCACCGCCGCGCAGATGGTCGGCGCGGCCGGCATGACCGGGTCGCTCGTGTCGTTCCTCGCGACCGAGAAGCCGCTGGTCGACGCCGTCGTGAGCGACGGGCGGGCACGTGAGCAGCTCGAGCAGGTGCTCGAGGACGCGCGCGCGACCGTGCGGCGGCTCCTGTCGCGGCACCGGTACCTGGTCGAGGCGCTGCGCGACGCCCTGCTCGAGCGGCACGAGCTGCTGGGCCGGGAGATCACGGACGTGCTGGTCGCCGCGCACGAGGCCGCGACGCGGGCGTCGGGCGACGTCGTGCCGCAGCTCGCGGACGAGCCGTCGCGTCCCGCGTCGGCCGCCCTGCCGCT
>NZ_JAAXOY010000525.1 GCF_012396155.1 Cellulomonas septica
GGCGACGAGGAGCACGCCGAGGCCCGCGCGGCGTGGGACCTGCATGGACGCATCGTGACGCCCGGCCGTCGGGGGCGCACGCGGAGCGGTCGCCGGTGCGCACCGGTCGGCCGGGACCGTGCCCGTCGCGCGCGCGTCCGCTCGAGATGCGCCATGCCGCGCACGGTGTGACCGTGGCTAGATGACGAGCCCTGACGACACCCCCACCACCCCCGACGACGGCACGCTGCCTCCGGACGACACCAGCACCCCGACGGCCCGGTCCGTCGAGGGCGAGACGCCCGACCCGGACGCCGACCCCGGCATGCTGAACCCGCGGACCGGTGCGTCCGCGTCCGGCGAGGAGGGCACCGGGTACGACGACCCCGACGCCGACCCCGCCAACCTCAACCCGCGGGAGGGCTGAGCGTGCGGGCCCTCACCTGGCAGGCCCGCGAGAAGGTGTCGGTCGAGACGGTGGCCGACCCGACGATCCAGGAACCCACGGACGCGATCGTCCGCGTGACGTCCACGGCCATCTGCGGGTCCGACCTGCACCTGTACGGGTTCCTCGGGGCGTACCTCGACAAGGGCGACATCCTCGGCCACGAGGCGATGGGCGTCGTCGAGGCCGTGGGGGCGGGGGTGCGGAACCTGCGTGTCGGCGACCGCGTCGTGGTGCCGTTCGGCATCGCGTGCGGCACGTGCTTCATGTGCCGCCGCGGGCTGCAGTCGCAGTGCGAGACGACGCAGGTGCACGAGCAGGACAAGGGCGCGGCGCTGTTCGGGTACACGTCGCTGTACGGCAGCGTCCCCGGCGGGCAGGCGCAGTACCTGCGCGTGCCGCAGGCGCACTACGGCCCGGTCGTGGTGCCCGACGACGGCGAGCCCGACGAGCGGTACCTCTACCTGTCCGACGTGCTGCCGACCGCGTGGCAGGCCGTCGAGTACGCCGACATCCCGGCGGGCGGCAGCGTGCTCGTCGTCGGCCTCGGGCCGATCGGCCAGATGTCCGCCCGGATCGCGCGGCACCGCGGTGCGGGTCGCGTCATCGGCGTCGACCTGGTGCCCGAGCGGCTCGAGATGGCGCGCCGCCACGGGATCGAGGTGGTCGACGCGCGCGAGGACGTGCTCGAGGCGGTGCGCGAGCTCACCGAGGGCCGTGGTGCGGACGCCGCGATCGACGCCGTCGGCATGGAGGCGCACGGGTCGCCCGTGGCCGCCGGTGCCCAGCGTGCCGCGGTCGTCCTGCCCGACGCGGTCGCGCGGTCGTTCATGGAGAAGGCGGGCGTCGACCGGCTCGCGGCGCTGCGCACCGCGATCGAGGGTGTGCGGCGCGGCGGCACGGTGTCCGTGTCGGGCGTCTACGGCGGTGCCGTCGACCCGTTCCCGCTCATGGACATCTTCGACCGGCAGCTCACGTTCCGGTTCGGCCAGGCGAACGTCCGCCGCTGGACCGACGCGATCCTGCCGCTGGTCGCCGACTCCGCGGACCCGCTCGGCGTGCTCGACCTGCGCACGCACCGCGTGCCGCTCGAGGACGCCCCGGGGGCGTACGAGATGTTCCAGAAGAAGGACGACGGCTGCATCAAGGTCGTCCTGGACCCGGGCGCATGAGTCGAGGCGGGGGCGGGGCATGAGGGTCGTGGTGGTCGGTGCCAGCGGGAACGTCGGCACGGCGGTCCTGCGGCGGCTGCGCGAGGACGCGACCGTCACGTCCGTCGTGGGTGTCGCGCGGCGCACGCCGCGGACCACGCCGCCCCCGCCGTACGACGTCGCGTCGTGGGTGCCCGTCGACATCGGGGCGCGCGTGCCCGACGACGAGGTCGTCGCGGACCTGGCCCGCGTGTTCGCGGGCGCCGACGCCGTCGTGCACCTCGCGTGGGCGATCCAGCCGAGCCACGACCGGCGCCGGCTCGCCGACGTCAACGTCACGGGGACGCGTCGCGTGCTCGAGGCCGTGGTCCGGGCCGGGGTCCCGCACGTCGTGGCCGCGTCGTCGGTCGGCGCGTACTCGCCGGCCCCCGACGACGTCCCGCGGTCGGAGGGCTGGGCGACCGACGGCGTGCGCAGCTCGCAGTACAGCGTCGACAAGGCCGCGCAGGAGCGGCTGCTCGACGAGTACGAGGAGACGCACCCCGACCTGGCCGTCGCGCGGCTGCGGCCCGCACTGATCTTCCAGCGCGCCGCCGGGCACGAGATCACCGGCCTGTTCCTCGGGCCGTTCGTGCCCGAGCGCATCCTCGGCGGCAAGGTGCCCGTGCTGCCGTGGCCCGCGGGCGTCCGGCTCCAGGCCGTGCACGCCGACGACGTCGGCGCCGCCTACCGCGAGGCCGTCGTGCGCCAGGTGCGCGGTGCGTTCAACATCGCCGCGCCGCAGGTCCTGCACGCCGAGGACGTCGCGCGCGTCGTCGGCGGCGAGGGCACCCCCGTGCGGGAGGTACCCGTCCCCGTCGTGCGGGCCTCGGCACGCTCGACCTGCACGCAGGACTGGGAGTCGGCGAGCACGCCGAGCCGACGTCGGTCGCGGTCGTGGGAGACCACGTGCTCGTCGTCGTCGACACCTCCGCGTCCTTCACGGACC
>NZ_JAAXOY010000526.1 GCF_012396155.1 Cellulomonas septica
CGTCGGCGGGCGGCGGGGCCGGGGCGCGACGGGCTCCGGCCGGCGGTGCGGCGAGGGCGGGTGTCAGCGCGTGCGACAGGAGCGCAGGGGGCGACAGCGACACGTCAGGACGGCTGCGCGTCCGGGGGCTCGCCCGCTCATCGCTCTCTCCTCACGGCAGGCCGTGGCCTGCGTCCGCGCCGTTGCCGTGGGCGGTGTGCTCACGACCTGGTCGTCACCCGGGGCACCCCGCCGCGCGGGAGGGTTGCCGTCCAGCGAGCCGGGGCTTGGTGCTGGAGCTCATGACCCCGAGGTCTGGCGACCCCGGTGACGAGCACACTAGAAATCCCGACTGGATAGGTCAAGTATCACCGGGAGGCGTTCTCGCATGCTGGACATTCGTGTCCACCATGCGCACGTCGCGGTGCCACACTGCCCGCATGCCCACATCCGAGCCGCACGCCTTCGCCGCCGCCTGGGTGGACGCCTGGAACGCGCACGACGTCGAGGCCGTCCTGGACCACTTCGCGGACGACGTCGTGTTCACCTCGCCCTTCGCCGCCCGGCTCCTGCCCGCGACGCAGGGGGTCCTGCGCGGCAAGGACGCGCTGCGGGACTACTGGACGGAAGGCCTCCGGCGAGTCCCTGACCTGCGGTTCTCCGTCGAACGCGTGCACGCCGGCGTCGACGTGCTCGTCCTCGGCTACCGCAACCAGTCCGGCGGGCTCGTCGACGAGGTGCTGCGCTTCGCCGACGGGCTCGTGGTGGAGGGGCACGGCACCTACCTCGTCGAACCGCCGCCCGCGCAGCCGGGCGTCTGACCCGCGATTTCTCACCCGCTTACCACCGCCCCGGCGCGCTCGCCCGACGTGCGGAGCGCCCCTGGTCGCACGACCATGAAGGAGTTGCGACTGGAGAAACGCGGTCGTGGACGTCCGGCGGCCAACCCCGGCCACCGGGTCGAGAGAGGCAGTCAGATGGCTCTGTGGCTCATCCTCATCATCGCCGGCGTGGTGATGATCGTCCTCGGCGTCGCCGTCGAGGCCGCGAAGGTCCTGCTGTGGATCGGCATCATCCTGCTCGTCGTCAGCCTCATCGGCTGGCTCGTCGGCAGAGGCCGTCGCGCCGTCTGACACCCCACCCACGACCGCACCGCACGAGAGGAGAGACCCATGGGTCTGGACGACAAGATCGAGCACGCCGCCGAAGAGGCGAAGGGCAAGGTCAAAGAGGGCGCCGGCCGCTAGGAGACCGCGTCGCGCACGCGCTCGATCATCTCCGTCTCGCGCGCGCTGACGCGTTCGGCGTGGAAGCCCATGAAGCCGCCTTCCTTGGCGGCGTCCGCCGCGTCCTGCGCGGTGCGGACGAGCCACGCCCCGAACGCCGACGCCTCCTCCGCCGTGGCCTTCGCGGCCACCAGGGCGGCGACGTCCCGCAGCTCGGCGACGACCTGCTCACCCGGCGGCGTGCCGGCGGCGGTCGGCCGGTAGCCCTGGGCGGGGTTGTGGCGCTGCTGGATCTGCGCCTGGATGTCGAGCGCGACCTCGGCGAGCAGCTGCTCGCGCGTCGGCGGGTTCGTGGCCGACCGGATGGACGCCATCGACTCCTTCGCGGCCTCGATGGGACCGCCCGGGTCGGCGAGCGAGATGGCCATCCCGGCGACGAACGGTGCGCGGACGACGCGCGCCCACTCGTCGTCGGTGAAGTCGGACTTCCCGGTCATCGCGAGACCTCCTCGTCGTCGGCGCGGCCCACGATGCCACGGCTCGTCGTCGGTCGCCCGTGGTCGTCGCCGCCCGGGCCACCGAGACGCTCGGCGCGCGCCACGGTCGCCAGGGTGCCGACCACGGGGATGGCGACGACCACGAGGGACAGCGCCCCGACGACGCGCAGGTCGACCGCCGGCACCGCGGGTCCGAGGAGCCCGAGGGTCATGCCGGCCACCGCGGGGACGACGGCCGCCGCGCCGATCAGCCAGGCGACCGCGCCGGTGACGAGCGCCTCCGTGCCGGTCGTGGCGAGCAGCTGGCGGCGTGTCGCCCCGGTGCGGCGCAGGAGCAGCAGCTCGTCCCGGCGTCCGGTGGTCGCGAGCACCACGGCGTTGGCGGCACCGATGCCCGCGAACCCGAGCAGCAGCAGCACGAGCACCGTCGCCCAGACCGGATGCGCCCGCCCCAGGAGCACGCCCACGACGACGACCACCGTCGCCGCGAGGACGTAGGCCGACGACGTCCCGGGATCGGTGCCGTAGGAGACCCATCCGCCGTCGGCGCTCACCACATGGTGGAGTCCCGGGCTGGCCAGGAGGAACGCGCCGACGAGCGTCGCCAGCACGAGCGACGGCAGCGACCTGCGCAGCGCGGCGACCACCGACGGCACGGCCGCGGTCGCGGGACCCACGAGGGGCATGGTGCTCATGACGTCGATGCTCGCCGGCGGGACCGGCCCCGCACCAGGGCCGCGCGCAGGACCGGTGCCTCCCCCGCGCGACGGAGGACCCGCACGCTCACCCGACGGTGAG
>NZ_JAAXOY010000527.1 GCF_012396155.1 Cellulomonas septica
ACGACGCTCTTCCGATCTACGCCGACGCCGCGCAGCACGCGGTCGGCGTCGCGCGTGACCGGGGCGTCGGGCGTGGCCGGCGCGGTCGGCGTGCTCACGAGCCCGTGCCGGAGGCCGCCGGGGCGTCCTCCGCGTCGAGGTCGGTCTCGAGCAGCGTGACGAGGTCGTCGAGCACGCGCTCGGCGCCGTCGTCGGTGCTGAGCGTGACCTCCTCGCCGTGCGGGACGCCGAGCGACATGACGAACAGGATGCTGCTCGCGTCGACGGGGTCGCCGCCCGGGCGGGCGATGGTCACCGGGACGCCGGTCGCGGCGACGGCGTTCGTGAAGATCATCGCGGGGCGGGCGTGCAGCCCGACGCGGGACGCGACGACGGCGGTGCGCTGAGCCATGGTGCTGGTCCTCCGGGGTTCGTGCCGGTGTCTACGGGTACGGCTGTCGGGTGCCGGTGCGACCGTCAGGCCGCCTGGGCCACGAGGGCCGCCTGCTCGTCGGCGGCCTGCTCGGCCTCGACCAGCGGGTTGGGCTTGGCGCTCTTGAGCGCGATGACGATCGCGGCCATGACGACCACGCCGATCGCGATCGCGAGGATGAACCCGAGCGGGTTGCCGATGAGCGGGAGCACCCAGATGCCGCCGTGCGGGGCGCGCAGCGTGCAGCCGAACGCCATGACGATCGCGCCCGTGGCGGCCGAGCCGGCGACGGACGACACGATCACGCGCCACGGGTCGGCGGCGGCGAACGGGATCGCGCCCTCGGAGATGAACGACGCCCCGAGCAGCCAGGCGGCCTTGCCGTTCTCCTGCTCGGCGTGCGTGAACAGCTTCTTGCGGACGACGGTCGCGAGCGCCATGGCGAGCGGCGCGACCATGCCCGCGGCCATGACGGCGGCCATCACCTTGTACTGCGTGGCGTCGGCGTCGAGGCCCTCGGTCGCGAGGCCGGTCACGGCGAACGTGTACGCGACCTTGTTGATCGGACCGCCGAGGTCGAAGCCCATCATCGCGCCGAGCAGCAGGCCGAGCAGGACGAGGTTCGAGCCGGACAGGCCGTTGAGCCACGAGCTCAGGCCGTCCATGAGCGACGCGATCGGGCGGCCGATGATGACGAACATCACGAGGCCGACGACGAACGACGACAGCAGCGGGATCACCACGACGGGCATCACGCCGCGCACGCCCTTGGGGACCTTCCAGCGGGCGATCCAGAGGGCGACGAACCCGGCGAGGAAGCCGGTGACGAGGCCGCCGAGGAAGCCGGCGCCCACGAGCACGGAGATCGAGCCGCCGACGAAGCCGGGCACCAGGCCGGGCCGGTCGGCGATCGCGTACGCGATGAACCCGGACAGCACGGGCACGAGGAACCCGAACGCCACGCCGCCCGTCTGGAACAGCAGCACCGCCCAGTCCTGCAGCGACACGACGTTGAACGACGTCATGAGGTCGTCGAGCGGCACCTCGGTGACGCGCACGACGCCCTCGTCGCCCCACGCGAGCTGCGCGAGCATGAACGACAGGGCGATGAGGATCCCGCCCGCGGCGACGAACGGGATCATGTACGACACGCCCGTCATGAGCCACTGCCGGATGCGCGTGCCGACGCCGGCGTTGCTGTCGACCTTCGTCGTCGGCCCGGCAGGGCCCGAGCCCGGCGCGTGCCCGGTGGCGACGGGAGCCGGGACACCCGACTCGACGGCCGCGACGGCGGCCGCGATGACGCCCGGGGCGTCGTGCACGGCCTTCTTGACGCCGACGTCGACGAACGGCTTGCCGGCGAACCGGTCCTTGTCCTTGACCTCGAGGTCCGCGGCGTAGATCACGCCGTCCGCGTCGGCGATGACGCGCGGGTCGAGCGGCATCGAGCCCGCGGCCCCCTGCGTCTCGACGGCGACCTCGTGACCGGCGGCGCGGCCGGCCTGCTCGAGGGCCTCGGCGGCCATGTACGTGTGCGCGATCCCCGTGGGGCACGAGGTGACGGCGACGAGCTTCATGCGGGCACGACCTCTCGGGTGACGATCTCGGCGACGGTCGCGGCGTCCGGCGCGTCCTTGAGCGACGTCCGGAACGACTCGTGCACGAGCCGCCGGGCGAGCGCGGCGAGGATCTGCAGGTGCGCGCTGTCCCCGGAGTCGGGCGCGGCGATGAGGAAGACGAGCGTCGCAGGCCCGTCGGGCGCGCCGAAGTCGACGCCGCCGGGCACCTTGCCGACGGCGAGGCTCGGCACGGTGACGTGCGCGGAGCGGGCGTGCGGCAGGCCGATGCCGCCGGGCATGCCGGTCGCCATCTGCGCCTCGCGGGCGCGCACGTCGGCGTGGAACCCGTCGGCGTCGGTCACGCGCCCGGAGGCGGCGAGCAGGTCGATGAGCTGGCGGGTCGCGTCGTCGCGGTCCGTGGCGACGAGGTCGACGGCGACCAGGTCGGCGGTGATGAGGGGGGTGGTCACGTCACAGCTCCTTCAGCGCGGTACGGGGGTCGGGGTTCTCGACGACGCGGACGGCGTCGGTGTCGATCTGGTCGGGGGTGGGGACCGCGGTCCCGGGG
>NZ_JAAXOY010000528.1 GCF_012396155.1 Cellulomonas septica
CGACGGGCGCGAGGCGCCCGGCGCGCTCATGGCGGCGCGCGGTCACGCCGATGTACCCGGGGAGCGGCGTGCGGGCGCGAAGGTCGGCACGCCCCGCGCCGACCAGGAGCCGCCCGGATGACGTCTGCGACCACGAGCGGGGCACCCGGGTCCCGTCCGCGCTCCGTGCTGGCCTCGTCCGCTCCCGGTGGACGGTGGGCGACGGTGAAGAAGGCGCTCGCGGTCCCCGTCGGTCTGCTCGCGACCGCGGCGTTCGTGGGAGTCGCGGCGCTGATGATCGCGTTCCTCGTCCGCGAGGACGCCCTCGCGCGCGACCTGCGCGCGGACGGGGTCGCGACGACCGGGGTCGTCACGGCCGTCACGGTGACCGGTGGTCGCGGTGGCGTGAACTACCGCCTGGACGTCACCTACCTGGACGGCCTCACGACCGTCGACGGCTCGGGATGCCCGTGCAGCCTCGTGGGCGACCGGGTGACCGTGGTGCACGACCCGCACGATCCGGAGCGGGCCATGACCGCCGGCCGGCTGGCCGGGTGGACGAGGTGGTGGTTCCTGCCTGCCGTCCTGCTGCTCGTCCTGCCCTCGGGGCTCGTCGTCGTGGGGTGGGCGAGTCTCGGGGTCCAGGTCGTGGCCCGGAGGTACCGCGTCGTGCGGTACGGCGACCCGCGGGTGCACGCCGAGGAGCGCGCCCGTCGCGCGGGGGACTACGTCGCGTTCGTCAACGAGCACCAGAGACGGCCCGAGCAGACGAGCGGTGACGTCGTCGAGGCCGGTCTGGCGTCGTGGTGGGTGGCGGTCCAGGAGGACGCACCGGACAGCCGAGAGACGCGTCTGGTCGCCGACGTCCTGGCGCTCACCCGCCTGTAGCGGCCACCGCCTCGGTCCCGGGCGGCGGCGTGCCCGTCGACGTCGTCGAGCGGCTCCGCCACCTGCCCGTGCCGTGCGACGACGACGGCGGCAGACTCGTGACGTGCCCCGACGCCCGCTGGACGAGTACCGCGCGAAGCGGGACCCGGCGCGCACGCGCGAGCCCGTCCCGCCGCCGGACGCACCGTTGCCGCAGGGCGAGGACCGGACGTTCGTGGTCCAGGAGCACCACGCCCGCGCGCTGCACTGGGACCTGCGGCTCGAGCGCGACGGCGTGCTGGTGTCGTGGGCCGTGCCGAAGGGCCTGCCGCAGGAGCCGGGCACGAACCACCTCGCGGTCCACACCGAGGACCACCCGATGGAGTACGCGACGTTCGAGGGCGACATCCCCGCGGGCGAGTACGGCGGCGGGCACATGTCGGTCTGGGACCGCGGCACGTACGAGACGGTGAAGTGGTCGGACCGCGAGGTGCAGGTCGTGCTGCACGGCGAGCGCGTGCAGGGACGGTACGTGCTGTTCCGCACGCGCGGTCGGGGGCGCTCCGGCGGGAACGGCGACGGCCGCGGGCGGGGCGACGACGAGCGCAGCTGGATGGTGCACCGCATGGACCCGCCGACGCGGCCCGACTGGACGCCGCTGCCCGACCTGGTCCGTCCGATGGCGGCCGTCGCGGGCGAGCTGCCGCCCGACGACGACGCGTGGGCGTACGAGATGAAGTGGGACGGCGTGCGGGCCGTCGCGTACGTCGACGGCGGCCGGGTGAGGCTGATGTCGCGCAACGACCTGGACGTCACGCGGTCGTACCCGGAGATCGCCGGGCTCGGCGAGCAGCTGGGGTCGACGCAGGCGGTCCTCGACGGCGAGCTCGTCACGTTCGACGCGCGCGGCGCCCCGGACTTCGGGCGCCTCCAGCAGCGGATGCACGTCGCCGACCCCGCGGTCGCGCGCCGGCTCGCCCAGACGGTGCCCGTCGTCTACCTCGTCTTCGACGTCCTGCACCTCGACGGCCGCGACACCCTCGACCTGCCCTACGACGACCGCCGCGCGCTGCTCGACGGCCTCGGCCTCGCGGGGCGCTCGTGGCAGACGCCGCCGTCGTTCGACGGCCCGGGCGAGGCCGTCCTGGCGGCGAGCCGCGAGAACGGCCTCGAGGGCGTGCTCGCGAAGAAGCGGCGCTCCCCGTACCGCCCGGGCCGCCGCTCGCCGGACTGGGTCAAGGTCAAGCACGTCCGCATGCAGGAGGTCGTGCTCGTCGGGTGGAAGCCGGGCAAGGGCGCGCGGGCGGAGACGCTCGGGTCGCTCGTGCTCGGCGTCCCCGACGACGACGGCGTGCTGCGCCCCGCGGGGTCCGTCGGCACGGGCTTCACGCGGCGCACCCTCGACGACCTGCTGCGCCGGCTCACCCCGCTCGTGACGTCGTCGTCGCCGTTCACCGTGCGGCTCCCCGCCGCCGACACGCGCGACGTGCACTGGGTCCGCCCGGAGCTGGTCGGCGAGGTCGCCTTCACCGAGTGGACGTCCGACGGCCGTCTGCGGCACCCGTCCTGGCGCGGGCTGCGCCCCGACAAGTCCCCGGCCGACGTCGTCGTCGAGGGCACCTGAGGGGCATCTCGAGCGTCGCGCCGACGGGACGGCCGGCCGCCGCGCCGACCGGGACGCCGGCCCAG
>NZ_JAAXOY010000529.1 GCF_012396155.1 Cellulomonas septica
GTCGGGGTCGGCGGCCACGAGGGCCTCCACGGCGCGGCGCTCGTCGTCGTCGACGGCGTCGAGCGCGTACGCGCCGAGCAGGGCGCGGACGTCGTCGTGCTCGCTCACGCGGTCACCCCCAGGCAGTCCTTGAGGCGCAGCAGCCCGTCGCGGATGCGGGACTTCACGGTCGGCAGCGCTGCGTCGAGCTCGGTCGCCACCTCACGGTAGGTCCGGCCGCCGTAGTAGGCGAGGACCACCGCGGTGCGCTGCGTCTCGGTCAGCGAGCCCAGGCAGTCGCGCACGGCGGACTGCTCGAGGCGGTGCTCGACGTCGTCCGCGACCACGTCGAACGGGCGCTCGGTGCTCTCGTCGAGCACGCGCTGGTCGCGGTCGCGCTGCGCCTGCACGGCGCGCACGCGGTCGACGGCCCGGCGGTGCGCGAGCGTCGTGACCCAGGTGCGCACCGACCCGCGCGCCGCCTCGTAGCGGGCGGCGGTGCGCCACACCTCGACCCAGACCTCCTGCGCGACCTCCGCGGCGTGGTCGGGGTCCCGCAGGACGCCGAGGCACGTGCCGTGGACGGTGCGGGACAGCAGGTCGTAGAGGCTCGCGAAGGCCGTCTGGTCGCCGGCCGCCACCGCCGCCATGAGGTCCTGCGCGGAGTCGGCCGCCGACTCGCGCGCGGGGTCGGTCACGCCGGTCAGTGTGCCCCACCGCTCGTGCGCGCGCCGAACGCGCGCCGCGACCCACGCGGACGGGGACGGCAGCGCGGGAGGCGCGCACACGACCAGGGTGGACATGGGGACGCTCGCAGTCGGCTCGTCGGGACGGGTCGACCGTGGTTCGGAGCAGGCGGCCCGGCGGACGGGTGGCGCTCGTCACGCACCGGTGGTAGGCACCCGGCCGTCCGGGAGGCGGACGTCGGGCCGGCGCAGGACGCGGGCCTCAGTCGAGCAGCCCGATCGCGTACCCCACGAAGAAGAGACCGATCAGGACGACGAACGCCCCGATCACCCCGTAGGCGATCCAGTTGGAGCGCGTCGACCCGGTCCCCGGCTGCCGGTCCGACGCACCGGACGTGGACGACTCCGCGGGCGGCGTGTCCCCGGGCGCGACGCCGCCGCCCGGTTCGAGCCCGGGCGTCTCGTCGGGGTCGGGGTCGGCGTTGCGGTACGGGTCGGTCGAGCTCATGCGTCCCCTCTCGTCGTCCTCCCAGCGTGCGGGGCGCACCGCCGACCGGCAACCGGCCGCCCCGGCAGACCGCCGCACCTCGTGCGGGTGGTGTGACAGGGTCGGTCCCGTGCCGGACGCGACGACGCCCCCTGACCCCGCCCTGCCGACCCGCCCGGTGGTCGCCGGCTTCCACCCCGACCCGACGGTGTGCCGGGTGGGCGACGACTACCTCCTCGCGTGCTCCAGCTTCGAGTACGCACCCGGAGTCCCGGTGTTCCGGTCCCGCGACCTCCTCACCTGGGAGCTCGTCGGGCACGCGCTCGACCGGCCGTCGCAGCTCACGCTCGACGGCGTCGCCCCGTCGGGCGGGATCTACGCCCCGACGCTGCGCCACCACGACGGGCGGTTCTGGCTCGTCACGACGAACGTCTCGGACGGTCCGGGGCACCTGATCGTGACGGCCACCGACCCGGCGGGCCCGTGGTCGGAGCCCGTGCGGATCCGCGACGTCGGCGGCATCGACCCCGACCTCGCGTGGGACGAGGACGGCACCTGCCACCTGACGTGGTCCGACGACGGCATCGTCCAGGCGGTCGTCGACCCGTCGACCGGCGACCTGCTGAGCGAGCCGCAGCGGCTGTGGAGCGGGACCGGTGGCCGCGACCCCGAGGGTCCGCACCTCTACCGGGTCGGGTCCACGTGGTACCTGCTGGTGTCGGAGGGTGGGACCGGGCAGGGGCACGCCGTCTCGATCGCCCGCGGGCCGTCGCCCGCCGGTCCGTTCGAGCCGTCCCCGCACAACCCGCTGCTGACCGCCCGCGGCCGCGCGACGCCCGTCCAGCACACCGGGCACGCCGACCTGGTGCAGCGGCCCGACGGGTCGTGGGCCGTCGTCTTCCTCGGTGTCCGGCACGAGGGGTCGTTCCCCGGCTGGCACGTGCGCGGCCGGGAGACCTTCGCGGCCGAGGTCGTGTGGCGCGACGGCTGGCCGGTGCTCGGCGACCCCGTCGAGCCGACGACGACCGAGGCCGGGCTGCGCGAGGTGCTCGACGGTGTCCTGCCGGCGACCTGGGTGGGCGCGGGCGCGTTCCCCGCCGACCTCATGCGCCGAGCCGACGACGCCTGGGAGCTGCGTGCGGGCGCGCACGGTGAGCGGTCGTTCGTGGGTCGCCGCCAGCAGCACGCGGTCACGTCGACGCGTGCACGCGTCGACGTCGCGGACGGCGCAGGCGGGCTCGAGCTGCGCCTGGACCCGCGGCACGCCGTCACGCTCCAGGTCGACGGCGGCACCGTGCGCGCGGTCGCCCGCGTCGGGTCGATGACGTCGGTGCTCGGCGACGCGCCGTG
>NZ_JAAXOY010000053.1 GCF_012396155.1 Cellulomonas septica
CACGGGGGCGGGGACCCGATCGTCGCCGCGGTGCTCGACGCGATCGAGGCCGGCTTCCGCGACCCGATCTCGACGCGGGAGGTGGCCCGGTCGCTCGGCTACACGACCGGGCACCTCACGACCGTCGTGCGCGAGCGCACGGGCCGCACGGTCCTCGAGTGGCTCACCGAGCGGCGGATGATCGAGGCCCGCCGCCTGCTGGTCGAGACCGATCTGCCGGTCGCCCTCGTCGCGGAGCGCACCGGGCACCGGGACGCCGCCTACCTGGTCCGACGCTTCCGCGAGCAGCACGGCGTGACCCCGGCCCGCTGGCGGCGAGGCGCGCGGTCGACCTGACGAGCCGGTCGCACCGTCTGCCGTCGGCGCGCGCGACGGACCGGCGAGCCGGGACGGTTCAGTGCGCGCCGAGGCCGTCGATGACGCCCGGGTCGCCCGCGAACGGCCGCAGCGTCGCCGGCGCCGGGAACGGGAGGACGTAGCGCGTGACGACGGCGTTGACGTCGCCGAAGTCGTCGGTGGTCACGACGACCCGGTCAGCGGCGACCTCGGACATGCGGACCCGCACGACGCGTCCGTCGTCGAGCGTCAGCTGCCACCGCTCGGCGAGCCAGTGCAGGCCGTGCCCGTCGAGCGCCTCCTCGGCGTCGTGCCAGTCGACGACCCCGGTGAGCTCGCGGCCGATCCGGTCGACGGCGACGAAGCCGTCGCCGTCGACGCGGATCCAGCCGAGCAGCTCACGGTCGCCCTCGCGCCGGTGCTCGATCCAGTCGGCCGTGAGCCCGCTCATCGGTGCACGTCCGCCCTCAGTGCCCGCCGCCGTGCGGGCCCTCGACGCGCTCGCGCGGCACCGCGAAGGCGAGCGGCAGCGCGACGAGCGACAGGATCGCGCCGACGAGGAACGCCGAGTGGATGCCGCCCGCGGTGGCCGCGACCTCGTTCGCCCCGCCGTCGGCGAGCGCGATCGACTGCGCGGTGAGGACCGTGACGAACAGCGCCGTGCCGGCCGCACCGGCGACCTGCTGGAGCGTCCCGACGACCGCGGACCCGTGCGAGTACCGCTCGGCGGGCAGCGACCCGAGGGCCGAGGTGAACAGCGGCGTGAACATGAGCGCGAGCCCGGCGGACATCGTGAGGTGCGCGGCGAGCAGCATCCACGGCGAGGAGTCCGACCCCAGCAGGACGAAACCCCAGAGCGCGAGGCTGAGCGCGGTCGCGCCCGGGACGAGCAGCGGTCGCGGCCCGACCTTGTCGTACGCGCGGCCGACGGACGGTGCGAGCAGACCCATGAGCAGCCCGCCCGGCAGCAGCAGCAGGCCGGTCTGGAGCGTCGTGAGGCCCAGGACGGACTGCGCGTAGATCGGCAGCAGGATGATGACGCCGAACAGCGACACCATGAGGCCCGCGAGCAGCGCGACGGACACCGCGAAGGTGCGCGAGGAGAACACGCGCAGGTCGAGCAGCGCGTCGTCGACGCGGGCGAGCGACCGCTGCCGCAGGACGAACAGCACGAGCGCGACCGCGCCGACGCCGAGCGAGATCCACGTGGTGGTCGCGACGCCGCCGTCGGTGATCTCGCCGAGGCCCGACAGGCCGTAGACGATCCCGCCGAACCCGAGCGCGGACAGGATCACGGACGTCACGTCGACCTTCGCGTAGCGCGGCTCGGTGACGTTGGGCAGGCGCATCGCGCCGAGCACGATCGCGACGACGGCGATCGGCAGGACCAGCCCGAACATCCAGCGCCAGCTGAGGACCGACAGGATGAGGCCGGAGATCGTCGGGCCGATCGCGGGGGCGACGGAGATGACGACCGAGATGTTGCCCATGGTGCGGCCGCGCGCGGCGGGCGGCGTGACCGTCATGACGGTCGTCATGAGCAGCGGGAGCATGATCGCCGTCCCCGAGGCCTGCACGATGCGCCCGGCGAGCAGCACCACGAACCCGGGTGCGAGCGCGCAGATCAGCGTGCCCGTCGCGAACAGCGTCATGGCCAGCAGGAACGCGGGGCGCGTCGTGATGCGCTGGAGCACGAACCCGGTGACGGGGATGACGACGGCCATCGTCAGCATGAAGGCGGTGGTCAGCCACTGCGCGGTCGACGCGGTGATCGACAGGTCCTCCATGAGCCGCGGCAGCGCGACGCCCATGATCGTCTCGTTGAGGATGACGACGAACGTCGAGACGAGCAGGACCGTGACCGCGAGGCGGTCGCGCGGGCTCATCCGGTCGGCGGGGACGGCCGGCGCGGTGGACGGCACGCCGGTGGCGGGCTCGTCGCCGAGCTTGGCGGTGGAGGTCTCGGTCACAGGGGCACCTGGCTTCCGGGGGACGGTCGGGAGTGGTGTCGCACGCGTCGACGCGAGCGGCGTCGACGGCGGAGCGTCCAGTCTTGTCGAGGGGTCTGACACGGTCGACGCAAATACGCCACCGGCAGACGGGCCTCTCCTTGACCGACCGCCCACCACGCCACAACTCATCGGCCCGCCCGCTGCTTCCCGCGGACGGGCAGGTCAACCGGGCCGGGCGGCCCTCAGGCGGTCCGGCGGCGCAGCGCGCGCACGACGAGCACCGCGCCCGCGGCGGCCAGCGCCCACGGCCCGGCGACCAGGACGGGGTCGAGCGCCTGGTGGTGCCGGTCCACGCGGTGACCCTCGGTGCGCGACGCGAGCCCGTGGCGGCGTCCCTCGGCGAGGACGCCGGTCTCCGTCACGGGGTTGTCGGGGTGCAGCGTCGCGAAGGACGCGAGGTGCTGCTCGACGGCGTCGACGCGGTCGGCCGCGATGAGCAGCAGCCAGTGCGCGGCGCGGCCCTCGCTGTAGGCGGCGTACGCGTGCCGGCGGATCACGCCGGACAGGCCGTGCAGCGGCTGGGCGGTCCCGAAGACGGGCGTCAGACGCGCGTGCTCGATCGACCGCTCGCGCGGCGCGAGCTCGGGCTGCTGCTCGGGCTCGGTCCAGTGCGCGCCGGTCTCGAGGTCGGTGCGCTCGCGCGGGTACGACGGGCGGTCGGCGGGGTCCTTGTCGGCTCCCCAGCCGGGGATGCGGGCGGCGAGCTGCTCGGCGGTCTCGGGCAGCGGGGGCTTGTCAGGCGTGTAGGGCATGTCAGCTCCTTCCCGGCAGGACGAGCGTCTTGACGCAGCCGTCGAGCTTCGCGGAGAACATGTGGTAGCCCTCCGCGATGTCGTCGAGCGGGATGCGGTGGGTGACGATGTCGCTCGGCTTCAGGTAGCCGTTGCGGATGTGCTCGAGCAGCCGCGGCCACTGGCGCTTCACGGGCGCCTGGTTGGTGCGGATGGTGAGCCCCTTGTTCCTCGCGTCGCCGAACTTCACGGCCGAGAAGATCGGGCCGTAGGCACCCATGACCGACACGGTGCCGCCCTTGCGGACGGAGTCGATGGCCCAGTTGAGCGCGACGGGCGACCCGCCCTGCAGCTTGAGCTTGGCGCTGGTGACGTGCTGCGTGAGGTTCCCGTCGGCCTCGGCCCCGACGGCGTCGATGACGACGTCCGCGCCGAGGTACCCGGTCGCCTTCTTGAGGTGCACGACGACGTCGTCGACCTCCCCGAAGTTCACGGTCTCGGCGTACGCGAAGGTCCGGGCCTTCTCGAGCCGGTAGTCGAGGTGGTCGACGACGATGACACGACCCGCACCCATGAGCCACGCGGACCGGGCGGCGAACAGCCCCACCGGGCCGGCGCCGAGCACGACCACGACGTCGCCCTCCGCGATGTCGCCGAGCTGCGCACCGAAGTAGCCGGTCGAGCACGCGTCCGTGAGCAGGACGGCGTCCTCCTCGGCCAGCCAGTCGGGGATCTTCGACGGCCCGACGTCGGCGAACGGGACGCGCACGAGCTCGGCCTGCCCGCCGTCGTACCCGCCCGTGGTGTGCGAGTAGCCGTAGATCCCGCCGACGGCCGTCGCGTTCGGGTTGACGTTGTGGCAGTTCGAGTACAGACCGCGAGCGCAGAAGAAGCACGTGCCGCAGAAGATGTTGAACGGCACCATGACGCGGTCGCCGACGGCCAGGTTCCGGACGGACGAGCCGACCTGCTCGACGACCCCGACGAACTCGTGGCCGAACGTGTGCCCGACCCGCAGGTCGGGCATCATCCCGTGGTAGAGGTGCAGGTCGGAGCCGCAGATCGCGGCGGTGGTGACCCGGACGATCGCGTCGTTGGGGTGCTCGATCCGCGGGTCGGGCTTCTCCTCGACACGGACCTTGTACGGGCCTCGGTAGACCATCGCGCGCATGGGGTGTCTCCTCGCGGGCGCTGAGGGCGCGCCCCGGGCCTGACGCTCCTGCCAGGCTGGCACGGCTGCCTCCGTCCTGCCTCCCGGCCGTACGAGCCGGTGGCGACGTGCGGCACCGGCGACCTCCGGTGGCGGCGCTCGGCGGGCTCCGGCATGGTCGGGCCATGGGCGAGGGGGCTCGACTCGACGGACCTGCGACCGACGCGCTCCTGCAGGCGGGGCGCTTCTTCACGCGGTGGGACGAGACCGCCGACAACCGGGCGGTGTTCCGGGAGGGCGGCCGGCGCGGCGACGCGTTCTACCGGGACCGCTGGCGCCACGACAAGGTGGTCCGCTCGACGCACGGCGTGAACTGCACGGGCTCGTGCTCGTGGAAGGTCTACGTCAAGGACGGGATCATCACGTGGGAGGCCCAGCAGACGGACTACCCGTCGCCCGGCCCCGACCGCCCGGACTACGAGCCCCGAGGCTGCCCGCGCGGGGCCGCCTTCTCCTGGTACACGTACTCGCCGACGCGGGTCCGGTACCCGTACGCGCGCGGCGTGCTGGTCGAGATGTACCGCGAGGCGAAGGCCCGGCTGAAGGACCCGGTGCTCGCGTGGGCGGACGTCGTCGGGGACCCCGAGCGCCGTCGGCGGTACCAGCAGGCGCGCGGCAAGGGCGGGCTCGTGCGCGTCGGGTGGGACGAGGCCGTCGAGATGGTCGCGGCGGGCCACGTGCACACCATCAAGACGTACGGGCCGGACCGGTGCGCGGGGTTCTCGCCGATCCCGGCGATGTCGATCGTGTCGCACTGCGTCGGGACGCGGTTCGTGCAGCTCATCGGCGGCGTGATGACGTCGTTCTACGACTGGTACGCGGACCTCCCGGTCGCGAGCCCGCAGATGTTCGGCGACCAGACGGACGTCCCCGAGTCGGGCGACTGGTGGGACGCGACCTATTTGATGATGTGGGGCTCGAACGTCCCGGTCACGCGCACGCCGGACGCGCACTGGATGGCCGAGGTGCGCTACCGCGGCACCAAGGTCGTCACGGTGTCGCCGGACTACGCGGACAACACGAAGTTCGCCGACGAGTGGCTGCCCGCGCAGGCGGGGACGGACGCGGCGCTCGCGATGGCGATGGGCCACGTGGTGCTGCGCGAGTTCCTCGTCGACCGCGCGGTGCCGTTCTTCCGCGACTACGTGAAGCAGTACACGGACCTGCCGTTCCTGGTGACGCTGACGCCGCACGCCGACGGGGGCTACGTCCCGTCCAAGTTCCTGCGCGCGGCCGACCTGCCGGACGCGGTCCCGGGGGCGGAGGGCGACGACTGGAAGACGGTCCTGCTCGACGCCGCGACCGGGCGGCCCGTCGTGCCGAACGGGTCGATGGGCTTCCGCTACACGGAGTCGGGCGAAGGGCGGTGGAACCTCGACCTCGAGGGCGTCGACCCGGCGCTGTCGGCGGCCGATGCCGGTGCGACCTCCGCGGAGCCGGTCCCCGTGCTGCTGCCCGTGTTCGACCAGCCCGACGGCTCCGGCTCGGTCCTGCACCGCGGCGTCCCGGCGCGGCGCGTCGGCGACCACCTCGTCACGACCGTCTACGACCTCATGCTCGCGCAGTACGGCGTCGGGCGGGACGGCCTGCCGGGGGAGTGGGCGGCGGGCTACGACGACGCGGACACCCCGTACACGCCGGCCTGGCAGGAGGCGATCACGTCGGTCCCGGCGGCGGCGTGCGCGCGGATCGCGCGCGAGTT
Organism: Cellulomonas septica; assembly: GCF_012396155.1. Taxonomy (GTDB): domain Bacteria; phylum Actinomycetota; class Actinomycetes; order Actinomycetales; family Cellulomonadaceae; genus Cellulomonas; species Cellulomonas septica. The sequence goes on from NZ_JAAXOY010000053.1 coordinate 5,992, forward strand.
CGCGGCGAACGCGGAGAAGTCGCGCGGCCGGTCGATGATCATCATGGGCGCGGGCATCTGCCAGTGGTTCCACGGCGACGCGACGTACCGCGCGGTGCTCGCGCTGCTCGCGCTCACGGGGTGCTTCGGGCGCAACGGCGGCGGCTGGGCGCACTACGTCGGGCAGGAGAAGTGCCGCCCGCTGACGGGGTGGCTGTCGCTCGCGAACGCGCTCGACTGGTCGCGCCCCCCGCGCACGATGACCGGCACGTCGTACTGGTACATGCACACGGACCAGTGGCGGTTCGACGGGTACCGGGCCGACGCGCTCGCGTCACCGCTGGCCGAGGGGCACCTGGCCGGGATGCACACCGCGGACACGATCGCGCAGTCGGCGCGGCTCGGCTGGATGCCGTTCTACCCGCAGTTCGACCGCAACCCGCTCGACCTGGCCGACGAGGTGCGGGCCGCTGCGGAGGCGGGCGAGGCGGCGGACCCGACCGCCGCGCTGGTCGAGCGCATCGCCGACCGCCGCGTCCGCTTCGCGGTCGAGGACGTCGACGCCCCCGAGAACTGGCCGCGCACGCTGATCCTGTGGCGCGCGAACCTGCTGGGGTCGTCGGCCAAGGGCAACGAGTACTTCCTGCGCTACCTGCTCGGCACGCACTCGAACGTCACGGCGGAACCGGCCGACGTGCGGCCGCGCGACGTCACGTGGCGCGACGGCGTGCCCGAGGGGAAGCTCGACCTGCTGGTCAGCGCGGACTTCCGCATGACGTCGACGACGCTGCTGTCGGACGTCGTCCTGCCGGCAGCCACCTGGTACGAGAAGTACGACCTGTCGTCGACGGACATGCACCCGTTCGTCCACGCGTTCACCCCGGCCATCGACCCGCCGTGGGAGGCGCGCTCGGACTTCGACGCGTTCCACCTGGTCGCCCGCCGGTTCTCCGAGCTCGCGCGGACGCACCTCGGCACCCGGTACGACGTCGTGAGCGTGCCGGTGCAGCACGACACCCCCGGCGAGGCCGCGGGGCACGTCGGCGGCCGGGCGCGCGACTGGGCGGGCGGGGACCTCGCGCCGCAGCCCGGCGTCAACCTGCCGCTGCTGCAGGTCGTCGAGCGCGACTACACGGCCATCGCGGACAAGCTCGGCTCGCTCGGGCCGCTCGCCGACAAGCTCGGGTTCACCATCAAGAACGTCACCTACCGGCTCGAGCACGAGGTCGAGCGGCTCGGGCGGCTCAACGGCGTCATGCTCGGCGGCGCGGGCGACGGGCGGCCGGCGCTCGACACCGACGTCAAGCTCGCCGAGGCGATCCTGTCGCTGTCCGGCACGACGAACGGCGAGCTCGCCACCCAGGGCTTCCGGTCGCTCGAACGTCGCGTGGGCAAGCCGCTCGCCGACCTCGCGGAGGGCTCGGAGGAGAAGCGGATCACGTTCGCGGACACCCAGGCCCGGCCGGTGCCCGTCATCACGTCGCCCGAGTGGTCGGGGTCGGAGACGGGCGGCCGCCGGTACGCGCCGTTCACCGTCAACGTCGAGCGGCTCAAGCCGTGGCACACGCTCACCGGGCGCATGCACTTCTTCCTCGACCACGACTGGATGACGGACCTCGGCGAGGCGCTGCCGATCTACCGCCCGCCGCTCGACCTGCACCGCCTGCTCGGCGAGCCCCGGCTCGGACCCGACGGCGACGCGCAGGTCACCGTGCGGTACCTGACGCCGCACAACAAGTGGTCGATCCACTCCGAGTACCAGGACAACCTGCTCATGCTGTCGCTGTCGCGCGGCGGACCCGTGTGCTGGGTGTCGGTGCAGGACGCCGCGGTCATCGGCGCCGCCGACAACGACTGGATCGAGTGCGTCAACGCCAACGGCGTGTTCGTCGCGCGGGCGATCGTCAGCCACCGCCTGCCGCAGGGCGTCGTCTTCGTGCACCACGCGCAGGAGCGGACCATCGACGTCCCGAAGTCGGAGAGGACCGGGCGGCGCGGCGGCATCCACAACTCGGTGACGCGCCTGCTGGTCAAGCCCACGCACCTCGTCGGCGGATACGCGCAGCTGTCCTACACGTTCAACTACCTCGGCCCGACCGGCAACCAACGGGACATCGTGGCGACGATCCGCCGCCGCTCGCAGGAGGTGGAGTACTGATGCTCGCGGCACCGGAGGTCCAGGGGAGGGCCGGCGCATGAGGGTCATGGCGCAGATGGCGATGGTCATGAACCTCGACAAGTGCATCGGGTGCCACACGTGCTCGGTGACCTGCAAGCAGGCGTGGACGAACCGCGCGGGCGTCGAGTACGTGTGGTTCAACAACGTCGAGACGCGGCCCGGGCAGGGCTACCCGCGGCGGTACGAGGACCAGGAGCAGTGGCGCGGCGGCTGGACGCTCAACAAGCGCGGCCGGCTCACGCTCAAGGCGGGCGGCCGCGTCAAGAAGCTCCTGACGATCTTCGCGAGCCCGGTGCAGCCGAAGCTCGAGGACTACTACGAGCCGTGGACGTACGACTACGAGAACCTCGTCGACGCGCCGCTCGGCGACGACTTCCCCGTCGCGCGCCCGAAGTCCCTCATCACGGGCGAGGACACCAAGATCCGCTGGTCGGCCAACTGGGACGACAACCTCGGCGGCACCGCGGAGCTCGGGCACCTCGACCCGATGGTCGCGAAGGTCCGCGCCGAGTCCGAGGACCGGATCCGGTTCGAGCTCGAGCGCACGTTCATGATGTACCTGCCGCGGATCTGCGAGCACTGCCTCAACCCGTCGTGCATGGCGTCCTGCCCGTCGGGCGCGATCTACAAGCGGGCCGAGGACGGCATCGTCCTCGTCGACCAGGACCGCTGCCGCGGCTGGCGCCAGTGCGTGACCGGCTGCCCGTACAAGAAGATCTACTTCAACCACAAGACCGGCAAGGCCGAGAAGTGCACGTTCTGCTACCCGCGCGTCGAGGTCGGCCTGCCGACGGTCTGCTCGGAGACGTGCGTCGGGCGGCTCCGGTACATCGGGCTCGTCCTGTACGACGCCGACCGCGTCACGGAGGCCGCGAGCGTCCCCGACGACCAGGACCTCTACGAGGCGCAGCTCGACCTCATGCTCGACCCGACCGACCCGTCGGTGATCGCCGCGGCGCGTGACCAGGGCATCCCCGCCGACTGGATGGACGCCGCCCGCCGCTCGCCCGTGTACGCGCTCGCCAAGACGTACCGCGTCGCGCTCCCGCTGCACCCCGAGTACCGGACGATGCCGATGGTCTGGTACGTCCCACCGCTGTCGCCCGTCGTCGACCTGCTGCGCGAGCAGGGCCACGACGCGGAGGACCACGGCAACCTGTTCGGCGCGATCGACGCGCTGCGCATCCCCGTCGAGTACCTCGCGTCGCTGTTCACCGCGGGCGACACCGACGTCGTCACCGGGGTCCTGCGCCGCCTCGCGGCCATGCGCGGGTACCTGCGCGGCATCACGCTCGACGACGACGCCGACGAGCGGATCCCCGCGTCCGTCGGGATGTCGGGGCAGCTCATGTACGCGATGTACCGCCTGCTCGCGATCGCGAAGTACGAGGACCGGTACGTCATCCCGAAGGCCCACGAGGAGCGCGGTCACGAGCTCGAGGAGCTCGGCTGCTCGCTCGACTACGACGAGGGCCCCGGCATGTACGAGCAGGCGCCGTTCGGCGAGGCGTCCGGGCGGCCCGTGCCCGTCGCGGTCGAGACGTTCCACGCGCTCAAGCAGCGGCAGACGTCCGACGGGCTCGCGACGCCGTCCGAGATGCACGGGCGCGTCAACCTGCTCAACTGGGACGGCAAGGGGACCCCGCCCGGGCTGTTCCCGTCGTCCGAGGGGCGGGCCACGGCACCCGGGCCGGGGGCGACCGGCGGGGCCACCGAGGGGCCGGGCGTCGACCCGGGCGTCACGGGGACGCGGTCGTGAGGGGGCCCGTCGTGCGAGGGCGGCGAGGCCCAGGTTGAACGGGCCGATGCCGATGCCGACGAGGTCGTGCGTGCGGGTCTGCTCGGCGGCGGTGGCCCGATGACCGCCGCCGCGTCCGCGACGAGGTCGTCGCCCTCGACGAGCGCGGCACCGGCCGCGCGCACGAGCTCGAGCACGCCGGCGACGTCGTCGAGCGTCGTGTC
>NZ_JAAXOY010000530.1 GCF_012396155.1 Cellulomonas septica
CGATCTGTGTCGACGGCGACCTTCACGCGTCGCCCCCGTCGGCGCCGCCGTCCGCCGTGGCGTCCCCGTCGGCCCCGTCGGCCTCCGTGGGCGCGGGGACCGCGTCAGGGCCCCCGGCCAGCAGGGCCTCGAAGCCGGCCTCGTCGAGGATCCGCAGCCCGAGCTCGCGCGCCTTCGTCTCCTTGCTTCCCGCGTTCTCCCCGACGACGACGAAGTCGGTCTTCTTCGAGACGCTGCCCGACGCCTTCCCGCCGCGGGACAGGATCGCCTCCTTCGCCTCGTCGCGGCTGAACCGCTCGAGCCCGCCGGTGACGACGACCGTCAGGCCCCGCACGGTCCCGCTCTCGTCGGTGACCTCGAGCGTGCGCGTCACGCCCTCGGCCGCCGCGTCCTCCATGCGCACGCCCGCGTCGCGCCACGCGTCGACGATCGCGGCGTGCCACGGCTCGGCGAACCAGTCGACGAGCGACTGCACGATGGTCGGTCCGACGCCCTCGACGCCCGACAGCCGCTCGGCCGCGACGGCGGGGTCGCCCTCGACGACCGCCCGCAGCGCCGTCATCGACCGGAACTCCTGGGCCAGCGCACGCGCGGCCGTCGGACCCACGTTGCGGATGCTCAGCGCGACGAGCACGCGCCAGAGCTCCTTCTCCTTCGCGAGGTCGAGCTGGTCGAGCAGCGTGCGTGCCGCGGCCGACGGCTCCCACTCGGGCAGCGTGCGCCCCTCGGCCTCGGCGCGCGCCCGCTCGGCCTTCGACCAGGTGAGCTGCCGGCGGAACGGCGACCGACGCCGCACGTTGCCGTCCTCGTCCTCGCGCGGCAGACCCGTCTCCGGGTCGCGCACGACCACCTCGATCTCCCCGAGCGTGCGCAGGGACGCCTCGCGGACGCGCGCGCGCTCCTCCTCCGGCGCGTCCGGCGCGTACCCGACGAGCGCGAACAGGTCGGCCTCGGTGCGCAGCGGCGGCACCGCGGGCACGACGGGCTGCGTGAGCGCCGCGGCGGTGACCTCGCCGAGCGCCTCGATGTCGAACGCACCGCGCGAGCCGATGTGCTCGACGCGGCCGAGCACCTGCGCGGGGCACGACTCGGCGTTCGGGCAGCGCAGGTCGACGTCGCCCTCGCGCATCGGGCGCAGCGGCGTGCCGCACACCGGGCAGTCGGTGGGCATCTGCCACTCGACGCGCTCGACGGTGTCGTCGGGAGCCGCGGGCGCGGGGCCGACGATCTCGGGGATCACGTCGCCCGCCTTGCGCAGCACGACCATGTCGCCGACCTTGACGCCCTTGACCTTGACGACGTCCTGGTTGTGCAGCGTCGCCTGCCGCACGGTGCTGCCGGACACGAACACCGGCTCCATGACCGCGAACGGCGTCGCGCGCCCGGTCCGGCCGATGCCGACCTCGATCGCGAGCAGGCGCGTCACGACCTCCTCGGGCGGGTACTTGTAGGCGATCGCCCAGCGCGGCGCGCGGCTCGTCGAGCCGAGGCGGCGCTGCAGGTCGATCTCGTCGACCTTGACGACGATGCCGTCGATCTCGTGCTCGACGTCGTGCCGGTGCTCGCCGTAGTACGCGATCATCTCCCGCACGCCGTCGAGGTCGTCGACCACCCGTGTGTGGCCCGACGTCGGGACGCCCCACGACGCCAGCAGGTCGTACACCTGAGACTGCCGCGTGATCCCGGGGCCGCCACCGGCCCCCCAGCGCAGCGCGCCGATGCCGTGCGCGTACATCCCGAGCGGCCGCGACGCCGTGACGCGCGGGTCCTTCTGCCGCAGCGAGCCCGCCGCCGCGTTGCGCGGGTTGGCGAATGGCGGCTTCCCGGCGGCGACCTGCGCCTCGTTGAGCCGCTCGAACGCCTCGACCGGGAGGAACACCTCGCCACGGATCTCGATGAGCTCCGGGTGGGTCGACGGGTCGCCCGCGAGCGTGTCGGGGATCGAGGAGATCGTCCGGACGTTGAGCGTCACGACCTCGCCCGTCCGCCCGTCGCCGCGCGTGGCCGCCCGCACCAGCCGGCCCTTCTCGTACAGCAGCGCGATCGCGAGCCCGTCGATCTTGAGCTCGCACAGGTAGTGCGGCTGCGCGCCGTTGAGGTCCCGCAGCGCGCGGTCCGCCCACGTCGCGACGTCCTCGTCGGAGAACGCGTTGTCGAGCGACAGCATGCGCTCGACGTGGTCGACGGTCGCGAAGTCCGTCGAGAACGTGCCGCCCACGCGCTGCGTCGGGGAGTCCGGCGTCAGCAGGCCCGGGTACTGCTCCTCGAGCGCCTGCAGCTCGCGCATGCGCGCGTCGTAGTCGGCGTCCGACGCGGGCGGCGCGTCGAGCACGTAGTAGGCGAACTGGTCGGCGGCGATGCGCTCCGCCAGCTCGGTCCACCGGTGCCGGGCGTCGGCGGGGACCTCCTGGTCGGGCGCGGTCGCGAGGGCGTCGTCGGCGGCGTCGTTCACCCGCACATCATCGCGCCCACCGCCGACACGCGCCGCCAGGCGCCCGTCAGCGCGCGTCGCGCAGCCG
>NZ_JAAXOY010000531.1 GCF_012396155.1 Cellulomonas septica
CCGGTGCGCGCGCCGCCGCTCCGCACGCGCGCACCGACGACCAGCAGCGCGGCGTCCGCGCTGACGTCGCGCAGGCACGGGACGACGCGGCCGTGCAGCGCCCGCGTCTCGACCGGCAGGCCGGGATGGCGCTCCTCGACCAGGCGTGCCTGCTCGTCGAGGTACTCCTTGACCTCGGTGCCCAGGTCGTGGGTGTCGACGACCGGGTACCAGCTCCACGCCATCGTCTGCCAGGAGTCGTCGAGCACGCGCACCAGCAGGAGCGCGGCGTGCCGCCGCTCGGCCTCGTGGACGGCCCAGTCCAGGGTGAGTGCGCTGTGCGGTGAGCCGTCCAGGGCGACGACCACCGGTCCGTCGGCACGCATCGCTGCCTCCTCCGCTCCGGCGGCGGCTGGGGGCCGGCTGTGCGTCGGCCTCGGCGCCGCGTCCCTTCCAGGCTCCGCCGTGCGCGCGTCCGCGACCCGGGACCTGGGTCCCGAATGTGGTGGACCGTGGGCCCGCGACGGCTCAGCGGGCGGGGTGCGCCGTGAGTCGGCCCGTGGTGCGGACCTCGACCGGCACGCCGTCGACCACCGCGGGCACGTGGACGCCGGGGTGCACGACGTTGACGCGCAGCGCGTACCCGTCACCCCGGCGCGTCAGGCCGACACCGCACACGCCGGGCCGCCCGTGGAGGGTCGCGCAGAGCCGCTCCTGCGCGCGCCGCGCGGCGACGAGCGCGTCGTGCGACGCGACGAGGGCGTCGTGCGACGCGACGGGCGACGGCTCGTCGCGGACGTCGTGCACCTCGTGCTCGTCGTGCGCGTCTTGCCTGTCGTGGCTCCCGTGCGTCGTCATGGTCGTCACCGCCCTCCTGGTACCAGCGCACCGCGCCGGCCCGCGGTCGACGAGGGGCGAAGGTCCCCGTCGAGCGACCCCGCGCCCGTCACCACGTGCCGGGGAGGTCGAGCAGGTCGTCGCACGTGCCGGTAGCGCCGTCGGCGCCCGTCCACGTCACGTGCGCCGCACCCGTCGCGAGGTCCACGTCGAGCGACGCTGCCGCGGCCCCGGCCCGCCGGGTCAGCGACAACCGCGACCCGTCCAGCGCGACCTCGACCGGGCCGCCGAACGCGGGGTGGGTGTTGCGGAACCGGCACAGCGCGAGCAGCGCGCGCACCACCGGCCGGGCGAGCGAGGCCGCGACCTCGTCGGGCGTGTAGCGGTGCCGGTTCACGTCGCGCCCGACGCCCGTGCGCGCCAGCAGGTCCACGTCGTTCCCGCCCGCCAGCGCGCCCACGTAGTACACCTGCGGGATCCCCGGCGTGAACAGCTGCACCGCGCGCGCTGCCAGGTACCGCCCGTCGTCGCGTCCGAGCGCGTCGTAGAACGTCGAGTTCACCTGGTAGAGGTCGAGGTTCGACGCAGCCGCGCCCGTGGCCCGCGCCGACGCGCCACCCGTGCGCGCATGGATGCCCTCGACGAGCTCGTCGACCTGCGACGGCGTCAGCAGCCCCGGCCGCTCGGGCTCGCCCGGCTCGACCGTCTGGTCCCGCCCGACGTCGATCACCCCGATCCCGTCGTGCGTGTCCAGCACCGTCACCGCGTTCGCCGGCCGCATCCCGAGCCACCGCACCAGCGCGGACCCGTCGCCCGTGTACAGCGCGTGCAGCACCAGGGGCGGCAGCGCGAAGTCGTACACCAGGTCCACCGACCGCCCGATCTGCACCTGCCGCTCGTAGTAGGCGTGCACCTCGACCAGCACGTCCACGCCGCGCTCGCGCGCCTGCGCCGTGAAGTCCTCGATGAACGCGAACGTCTCCGGCGTCATGAAGCACGTCGTCCCCGGCGTCTTCACCGCGTACCCGACGGCGTCCAGCCGCACCAGGCGCACGCCCGCCCCCGCGACCGCGTCGAGGATCGACGTGAGGTACGCGCGCCCCGCGTCCGCGTGCACGTCGAGGTCGACCTGCTGCGGCGTGAACGTCGTCCACACGTACCGCCACCGGTCCCCGAGCCGCACGGGCGTGAACGGCAGACCCGGCCGCGGCCGGTAGATCCGCGTCAGGTCGGACTCCGTCGCGCCGCCCGGGAACACCGACGCCATCGTGAGGAACATCGACGCGTGCGGGGACGCGTCACCGCGCTCGCGGACGTCGCGGAACGCGGGGGAGTCGGCCGAGACGTGGTTGACGATGAGGTCGACGACGACGTCGTGCGTCCGCGCGAGGTCGCGCACGTCGTCCCAGGTGCCGAGCCGCGGGTCGACCTGGGTGTGGTCGACGGGGTCGAAGCCCGCGTCGGCGCCGTCGAAGGGCGTGAAGAACGGCAGGACGTGCACGCCGCCGAACACGCCGGCGAGCTCGGGGGAGCGCAGGAGCCGGGCGAGGCCGGGCAGGTCGCCCGCGAGGCGGTCGGCGTAGGTGATGAGCTGGACCTGGTCGCGCAGCGCCATGACGTCCTCCCGGGGCCGGGCCGTCGGCCGCGCGGCCACGGTGCCGCGCGACCGGCCTCCGTTCGAGCGTCCCGCGGGTGCGCCGCG
>NZ_JAAXOY010000532.1 GCF_012396155.1 Cellulomonas septica
CCGACGCCTGCGCGACGATCGCGTCGACGACGTCGAGCACGAGCCCCGACAGGACGCGCGCCTGCTCGCGCAGGTACATCCGCACGAGCGTCGCGACCTGGTCGTTGCGCGAGCGCCCCGCCCGCAGCTTGCCGCCGAGGTCAGCGCCGGCGCGCTCGATCAGGCCGCGCTCGAGGGCCGTGTGCACGTCCTCGTCGTCGGGTGCCGGGCCGAACGCGCCCGACGCGACGTCGGCGCGCAGCCGCTCGAGCGCGTCGACCATGCCGTCGAGCTCGTCGGCGGTGAGCAGCCCGGCCCGGTGCAGGACGCGTGCGTGCGCGACCGACCCCGAGATGTCGTGGTCGGCGAGCCGCCAGTCGAAGTGCGTCGACCGGGACAGGTCGGCGAGCGCGGCGGCCGGTCCGGACGCGAACCGGCCGCCCCACAGGGCCAGGGGCGCCTGCTCGTCAGACACTGCCGATCCCGCCCTGCGAGCCGAGGTCCTCGGCGTTGCCGAAGCGCACGTCGCGCGCCGCGGCGAGCTTGGACGACAGGCCGTAGATCTCGATGAAGCCGCGCGCCGCCGACTGGTCGAACGTGTCGCCCGTGTCGTACGTCGCGAGGTTGAAGTCGTAGAGCGACGCGTCGGAGCGGCGGCCCGAGACGGTCGCGCGGCCGCCGTGCAGCACGAGGCGCACGTCGCCGGAGACGTACTTCTGCGTGTCGTCGATGAACACGTCGAGCGACTTCTTGAGGGGCGAGAACCACTGGCCGTCGTAGACGAGCTCGGTCCAGCGCTGCTCGACGCCGCGCTTGAAGCGGGCCTGCTCGCGCTCGACGGTCACGTTCTCGAGCTCCTGGTGCGCGGCGATGAGCGCGATCGCGCCCGGCGCCTCGTAGACCTCGCGGGACTTGATGCCGACGAGGCGGTCCTCGACGATGTCGATCCGGCCGACGCCCTGGGCGCCCGCGCGGCGGTTCATCTCCTGGATGGCCTGCAGCGGCGTGACCGGCACGCCGTCGAGCGCGACCGGGACACCCGCCTCGAACGTGACGACGACCTCGTCCGCGACCGGCGGGAACGTCGGGTCGTCGGTGTAGGTGTAGACGTCCTTGGTCGGGGCGTTCCAGATGTCCTCGAGGAACCCGGTCTCGACGGCGCGGCCCCACACGTTCTGGTCGATCGAGAACGGGTTGTGCTTGGTCGTCGCGATCGGCAGGTCGTGCTTCTCCGCGAAGTCGATCGCCTTGTCGCGCGTGAGGGCGAGGTCGCGGACCGGTGCGAGGCACGTGAGGTCGGGCGCGAGCGACGTGATGCCGACCTCGAAGCGGACCTGGTCGTTGCCCTTGCCGGTGCAGCCGTGGGCGACGGTCGTCGCGCCGAACTGGCGGGCCGCACGCACGAGGTGCTTGACGATGACCGGCCGCGACAGCGCGGAGACCAGCGGGTAGCGGTCGAGGTACAGGCCGTTCGCCTTGAGGGCGGGCATGCAGTACTCGGCGGCGAACTCGTCGCGTGCGTCGGCGACGTACGCCTCGACCGCGCCGCAGTCGAGCGCACGCCGGCGGATGACCTCGAGGTCCTCGCCGCCCTGGCCGACGTCGACCGCCACGGCGATGACCTCGGCACCGGTGGCCTCCGCGATCCAGCCGATGCCGACGGACGTGTCCAGGCCGCCGGAGTACGCGAGGACGACACGCTCAGTCATGGAACTTCTCTCTTCTCAGGGGGTGTGCGGGTCTGGGGGTGCTCAGTCGAGGGTGCGCTGACGCGACTCGGGTCGCGCGTCGGTCGCGAGGGCGAGGAAGCGGGCCGCGAGCGCGGTGCCCGCGGCCACCGGGCCTCCGGTGTCGTCGCCCTCGCGGGCGATGACGAGGACGGTGTCGTCGCCCGCGATCGTGCCGAGCACGGCGGGCAGCACGGAGTGGTCGATCGCCGAGGCGAGGAACTGCGCCGCGCCCGGCGGGGTGCGCAGGACGACGAGGTTGCCCGACGCCTCCGCGGTGACCAGGAGCTCCGTGCACAGGCGGGCGAGCCGTGCCGCGAGCATCTCCTCGTCGACGCCCGTCGTGGCGGCGCGGTGGCCGCCCTCGGCCGGGACCGCGTAGGCGAGCGCACCCGAGGGGGTGCGCACCTTCACGGCACGCAGCTCGACGAGGTCGCGCGAGAGCGTCGCCTGCGTGACGGACACGCCCTCGGCCGCGAGGAGCTCCGCGAGCTGCTGCTGCGAGTGCACCGTGCCGCGCGTCAGCAGCGACTGGACGAGCGCCTGGCGCGCCGCCTTCGTCGAGGGGACAGGCCCGGACGCGACGGTCACGACTGCTCCAGCAGCCACGTCAGGAGCGCCTTCTGCGCGTGCAGGCGGAACTCGGCCTCGTCCCAGACGACCGACTGCGGGCCGTCGAGGACGTCGGCGGACGCACCGGGCACGTGCAGGGGCGTGAGGACGAGGTACCCGGTGACGTCGTCGTGCGCGCGGCCCGGGACGAGCAGCTGCCCGGACGCGTCGTACGTGCCGGTCACGGCGACCTTCCT
>NZ_JAAXOY010000533.1 GCF_012396155.1 Cellulomonas septica
CGCCGAGAACGCGAGCCGCAGGCGGCGTGCGGTCGCGCGCAGGTCCGCGTCGAGGGGCACCGTCGGCACGTCGTCGCCGATCTCGCCCAGCCGCTCCCCCACGACGAGCTGCGCGGTCACGTGCGCGACGAGCGCGTCGTCGCCGTCGCACAGCACCGCGCGGGTCGCCTCGGTCACCTCCGCGAGGCCGGGCAGGTGCCGCCCGCGCACGGTCGCGAGCGTCTCCGCGAGCCGGACCGCCTCGATGACGTGCGCCGACGACACCGGCAGGTCCTTCTCCCGGAGCGCCGCACCGACCTGCACGAGCCAGCTCGCGACGACGTCGCGGTCCGTGCGGAACAGGTGCTCGTACCACCCGGGCGAGGTGATGCCCGCGCCGTAGCCCGACGCGCGGGCGAGTCGCGACGACGTCCACGGCACCCATGTCAGCGTGACCTTCTTCTTCGCCAGCCCGGTCAGGAGCCGGGCGTCCCCGGCGGCGGGCGGCAGCGGCGTCGTGAGCGCGGGCGCGTGCCACGCGCCGCACACGACCGCGACCCGGCGGTGACCCGCCTTGAGGGCCGCGCGGAGCTGCTGGCGCATGTGCGCCTCGCGACGCGCCTCGTGCTCGTCGGGCTCGGGCGCGGCGGCGCGCAGCGCGGCCATGGCCTCGGTGATCACCGCGAACGGCGTGGGTCCGTCGGTGCGGGACTCCACGACGTCCTCCCACCAGCGCTCGGGGTCGTCGTAGCCCGCGGCGGCCGCCAGGGCGGCGACCGGGTCGCGGCGGACCGCGGCGGGCGACGTCGGGTCGTCGTCGGTCCACGGCACGATGCGCTCGGCCGGATCGGGCGCGTCGTCGTCGACGTGGGTCCGCTCCTCGTCTCCGTCGCCGTCCGTCGGCTCGCCGTCGCCCCCGACGTCCGTCCGTCCTCCGCCGCCGTCGACGACCGTCAGGTCTCCGTCGCCGTCCTTCTGCTCCCCCGCCGCCTCGGGTTCCTCGGCCTGCTCCCCCGAGGCCGTGCCCTGCGCGGCGCGAGCCGCGAGGACGACCGCGGCCGGGAGGTCGACGAACCACACCGGCACCCCGCGCGCGGTCGCCCACACGAGCGCCTGCCACTCGGGCGAGAACTCGGCGAACGGCCAGAACGACGAGGTCGCGGGGTCGTCGGCGACGGCCGCGAGGATCGCGACCGGCGGGACGAGCCGACCGCCCGCCACGAACGGCACGAGGTGGTCGCAGTCCGCCGGACCCTCGATCAGCACGACGTCGGGCTCGAGCGCGTCGAGGCCCGCGACGACGGCACGCGCCGAACCCGGCCCGTGGTGCCGCACGCCCATGACCTCGACGCGCGCCTCGACGGTCTGCGTCACGCGGTGACCTCGCGGCACGCGCGGTAGAAGTCGGCCCAGTCCCGCCGTTCGCGCACGACGGCCTCGAGGTACTCGGTCCAGGCGACGGTGTCGGACGACGGGTCCTTGACGACCGCACCGACGATCCCCGCGGCGACGTCGGCGGGCCGCAGGACGCCGTCGCCGAAGTGCGCGGCGAGCGCGAGGCCGTTCGTCACGACGGAGATCGCCTCGGCGGTCGACATGGTGCCGGACGGCGTCTTGACGGCGGTGCGCCCGTCCTCGGTCCGCCCCGAGCGCAGCTCGCGGAACACCGTCACGACGCGGGCGATCTCCTCCGCGGCGGCGGGGACCGGCGGCAGCTCGAGGGCACGGCCGAGCTGTGCGACACGTCGGGTGACGATGTCGATCTCCTCCGCGGCGGTCCCGGGAAGGGGCAGCACGACGGTGTTGAAGCGGCGGCGCAGCGCCGACGACAGCTCGTTGACGCCACGGTCGCGGTCGTTCGCGGTCGCGATGACGTTGAACCCCTTCGCGGCCTGCACCTCGGCACCGAGCTCGGGCACGGGCAGCGACTTCTCGGACAGGATCGTGATGAGCGCGTCCTGCACGTCCGACGGGATGCGCGTGAGCTCCTCGACGCGCGCGATCGACGCCTCGCGCATCGCGGTCATGACGGGCGACGGCACGACGGCCGCCTGCGTCGGCCCCTCGGCGAGCAGGCGCGCGTAGTTCCAGCCGTACCGGATCGCGTCCTCGCCGGTCCCGGACGTGCCCTGCACGACGAGCGTCGACCGGCCGCTGACCGCGGCGGCCAGGTGCTCGCTGACCCAGGTCTTCGCGGTCCCGGGGACGCCGAGGAGCAGCAGCGCGCGGTCGGTCGCGAGCGTCGCGACGGCGACCTCGACGAGGCGACGCGGGCCCACGTACTTCGGGCTGACGACGGTCCCGTCGGGAAGCGTGCCCCCGAGCAGGTAGGTGACGACGGCCCACGGCGACAGCCGCCACGCGGGCGGGCGGGGACGGTCGTCGACCGCGGCGAGCGCGGCGAGCTCGTCGGCGAACGCCTGCTCCGCGTGCGGGCGCAGCAGGTCGGCGGTGTCGGTCACGTGAGCTCCTCGAGGATCGTGCGGCGTTCGTGGACGAGGTCGGCCGCGCGCGTGAGCGACGGCGCGACGT
>NZ_JAAXOY010000534.1 GCF_012396155.1 Cellulomonas septica
CGAGGACGCCCGTGCAGGCCTGACGACCGGTGTCGCGCGACTTCGGCGGCCGCGCGGTGGGCCGTCGCCGGCCGCCGTCCCGGGGAGCCGTAGGGTGTGCGGAGCGTCGCGACGCGGCGCCCGACGAAGGGATCCCGACGTGTCGTTGCAGCCCGACACCCAGCCCGCGACGCAGCCCCCGGTGCACGAGCCCGTGCAGGTGCGCGACGACGTGACCGTCGAGCTCGTCCGGCACTCCGCGCACGACGCCGACGTGCTGTTCGCGGCCCGGGTGTCGACCGCGGGCGAGGCGTCGCTCGAGGAGCTCGAGAAGGACGCGAGCCGCTCGCAGGGCCTCATCAACTACCTGATGCGGGACCGGCACGGCACGCCGTTCGAGCACAACTCGATGACCTTCTTCGTCTCGGCGCCGATCTTCGTGTTCCGCGAGTTCCACCGGCACCGCGCGGGTTTCTCCTACAACGAGGAGTCGGGCCGCTACCGCGAGCTGCAGCCGGTGTTCTACGTCCCGTCGCCCGAGCGCAAGCTCGTCCAGCAGGGCAAGCCGGGCCGGTACGAGTTCGTCGACGGCACCGCCGAGCAGCACGACGTCGTGACCCGCTCGATGCTCGCGTCGTACCAGGGCGCGTACGACGCGTACCAGGACATGCTCGCCGCGGGCGTCGCCCGTGAGGTCGCGCGCGCGGTGCTGCCCGTGGGCCTGTTCTCGTCGATGTACGCGACGTGCAACGCGCGCTCGCTCATGCACTTCCTGTCGCTGCGCACCAAGGACGAGCGCGCGACCGTGCCGTCGTTCCCGCAGCGCGAGATCGAGATGGTCGCGGAGCGCATGGAGTCGCTCTGGGCGGGCCTCATGCCCCTGACGCACGCCGCGTTCAACGCCCACGGCCGCGTCGCCCCCTGACACCTGACGACACGACACCCCTGACGACACGACGCGGCGGCCGGACCCCCTCCAGGTCGCGGCCGCCGGTCGTGGGTCGGGTCAGGCGCGCGGCGGCCCGTAGGCGTAGGCCGGCTGCGGGGACTCCGACGGCATGAGGATCCAGAGGATCGGGTAGACGAGGATCTGGCTGCCGGGGATGACCATGAGCAGCAGGACGAACAGCAGCCGGGCCGCCCACGGCGAGATGCCGAACCGCTGACCCAGGCCGGCGCAGACGCCGGCGAGGACGCGGCCCTGGACGGGTCGGACCAGTCCCTGGCGGCTCATCTGGTCGTGGATGTTCACGGGGGTTCCCTCCTGGGCCGCCGGACGCGTCGGTCGCGTCTCGGCGGTGATCCCAGCCTCCTGCGCCGGCCGTGCCCGGCGCATCGGGGAACGTCCCGGAGCGGACCCTGGGACCTGACCCGCGGCCCTCAGGGTCCGCCCGTGCGTCCACGGGTGGACACGGGTGGACGCGGGTTGGCGCGGGGGAGTCAGGCGACCGTGAAGCGGGCCGACAAGAGGGCCTCGTCGCGGGAGGACGGGCCGACGAGCAGGTCGAACGCGCCGGGCTCGACGACGCGGCGCTCGCGGCGGTCGACGATCGTGCAGTCCGCGACGGGCAGCGTGAGGTCGACGACGACGGACTCGCCGGGCGCGAGGTCGACCTGCCGGTAGGCCTTGAGCTCCTTGTCCGCCCAGGTCACGGACGTGACGACGTCGCGCACGTACACCTGCACGGTCTCGCGCGTCGGGCGCGCGCCGGTGTTCGCGACGGTGACCGTCGCGCGCACGGTGTCCTCGGCGCCGACCTCGGGCGTGCTGATCCGCAGGTCGGAGTACGCGACGGTCGTGTACGACAGCCCCTCGCCGAACGCGAACGGCTGGCGCTGCGTGAGGTCGGCGTACCGGTCGCCGTGCTGGCCGGGGATCTGGTTGTAGTAGGTCGGCTGCTGGCCGACGTGCGCGGCGAACGAGATCGGCAGACGCCCGGTGGGCTCGACGAGCCCGAGCAGCACCTCGGCGACGGCCTGCCCGCCGCGCATGCCGGGGTTCGCCGCCCAGAGGATCGCGGCGGCACGGTGCGCGGAGGCGGGGAGGACGAGCGGCTTCGACGCGACGACGACCACGACCATCGGCGTGCCGGTGGCCTCGAGCGCGTCGAGCAGGGCGACCTGCCCGCCGATCAGGTCGAGCGTCGCGGTGGACCGGCCCTCGCCGACGAGCTCGATGCGGTCGCCCACGACGGCGACGACGTAGTCGGCGTCCTGCGCGGCGGCGACGGCCTCGGCGATCAGCGCGTCGTCGACGTCGGCGGGCACGACCACCGGCGGGCGCGGCTGGCCGTCGGGGAAGAACGCGCCGGCCGGGTCGGGCTCGAGCGTGAGGATCTCGGCGCCGCGCGCGTGCGTGACGGTCCAGTCGGCGGGGACGTGGTCGCGCAGGCCGTCGAGGACGGTCGAGATCATGTGCCGCGGGTGGCCGTCGGGCAGCCAGTCGGCCTGACCGGACCGCCCGGCCCAGTCGCCGAGGGT
>NZ_JAAXOY010000535.1 GCF_012396155.1 Cellulomonas septica
CGAACGTCGCGACGAGCAGCGCGCCGTCGGGGTGCGCGGCGCTCGGCACGGCGAGCAGCGTCTGAGGTCCGGCCAGCGGCAGGTCGAGCACGACCGTCTCCTGACCGGTGCCCGCCGGGGCCAGGAACGTGACGTCCCAGGTCGCCCAGCCGGCGGACGTGCGGCGGTCGGAGCAGGACCGGACGGTCCACGTGCCGTGCGGCCCGGCGGGGACGTCGGCGCCCACGGCGGCACGCCAGTCGGACCAGGTGGCGACAGTCACGGGCGGGCCTCCAGCAGCACGTCGAGCACCGCCCCGGCGGTCGGCGAGGGGGCCTCGGCGTCGTCGACCGGGACGAACCCGAGCCTCGCGTAGAGGGCGGCGGCGCGCACGTTCGTCGCCCGGACGTGCAGCCGCACCGTCGCACCGGCCGCGTGCGCGTCGGCGAGGACGCCGCGGAGCACCGCGGTTCCGGTCCCGCGTCCCTGGTGGTCCGGGTGCACCGCGACGTCGAGGACGTGCACGACGCCGGCCGCGCGTCGCCCCACGACCAGGCGCCCGACGGCGACCCCGTCGACCTCGACGACCAGGTCGTCGGTCGCCGTCGCCGCGAAGGCGGCCTCGCGCGCCGTGTGCTGCCCGCGCAGGAACGTCGACGTCGTCGCGTCGTCCCAGCCGAACGCGGCGACCTCGTCGGCGCGCGTGGCGCCGTACAGGTCGGCGACGAACGCGGCGTCGGCGGGCGTCGTGGGGCGCAGGGTGAGCACGGCCGGTCCTCCGGGGAGGCCCACTAGACGCTCCGGTCGACGACGGCCTCGAGGTCCGTGCCGTCCGGACCGACCGGTCCGACGAACAGGACGAGGTCGCCGTCGTCGTGCGAGAGCGTGCGGATCGCACCGGGCAGGTCCTGCGTCGAGCCGGCGCGGAACGTCAGCGCGAACGCGTCGTCCGTCGGCGCGGAGCCCGCCGGGCCGGTCACCGCGGCGAGCGTGAGGGCGTGCGTCACACCGTCGACGTCGGTGCGGAAGCGGCTGCCGACGAGCGCACGGACCGCCGCGAGCTCGAGCGGGAGGGTGCGGCGCGACAGCGGGACGCCGACCGCGACGGCGACGGCCCCCACCGCGACGGCCCCGGCGCCACCGGCGAGGACGGTGCGGCGCGAGACGGTGCGGCGCGGGAGCACGGCGTCCTCCTGTCGGGCGGGGCGTGCCGGGTGCCGGGACGGCGGGTGCGGCACGGGTCTCAGGGGCGTGCGCGACGGGGTGCGGGGGGTCGCGCGGCGTCGTGAGCCTACGAGGTTTCACCCCCGCCGCCGGACCCTCGCAGCGGGTGAATCCTTCTACGCTGACCCGGTGCCGCACCGCGCTGACCTGCGATTTCACCGATTCGTCGCCATTGCGGCGGTCCTGGCGGGCGGTTTGTCGGGTTCGGTCATGGCCGCCCCTGCCGCCGTCGCCGCGCCGACCCCGCTCGTCGTCACGACGACCGCCGACGCCCCCGTCGACGGGACGTGCTCCGACGCGACGCCGGCCACGCTGTCGCTGCGCGAGGCGCTGTGCCGCGCGCAGTCGCTGACCGACGCCGCGGTGACCCTCCCGGGGGGCATCGTCACCCTCACCGCCGGTGCGCTCGTCTACGCGCCGACGTCGGGCGGTCGGACGCTCACCGTGACGGGTGCGGGCCGGGACGCCACGCGGATCGACGCGCACGGTGCGTCGCGCGTGCTCGACCTCGACCCCCTCGGTGTCGGACGCGTCGACGTCACCCTCGGTGCGCTCACGCTCACGGGCGGGCGGCCGACGCTCGCGGACCCGTGGTGGGGCGGCGGTGCGGTCGTCGCGGGGTCGGCGGTCGCCGGTGCGCCCGACTCCTTGACGCTCAGCTCCTGCCGCATCACGGCCAGCACCAACGTGCCCGCAGGCGTCTCCGACCAGGGCGCGGTCGGCGGCGGCGTGCAGATGACCGGCGGGTCGCTCACCGTCCGCGACTGCCTGCTCGACGGCAGCACCGCGACCGACGCGGCCGGCGGCGCGATCGCCTTCGTCGGGGTCGACACCGACGACGCGGTCGTCGTCGAGCGGTCGTCGTTCGAGCTCAACACCTCGGTGGGCGCACAGGGCGCGGGCGTGACGGGCGGCGGTGCCCTGTTCGTCGCGGGCGACGTCGACGTGACCGTGAGCGGCTCGACGTTCCTGGGCAACCGCGTGACGACCACGTCGGGCGCGTCCGCGCAGGGCTCCGCGGTCCTGGTCGAGTCCGGCACCGCGACCGTCACCGGCTCGACCGTCTACGGCAACGTCGTGACCGCCGCCGCCGGGACGCCGTCGTCGTTCGGCGCGCTCGTTCTCGCGCGCGGGCAGGTCACCGCGTCCCGCCTCGTGGGCAACGGCACCACCGTCGGCAGCACGTCCACGCGCGACGCCGTGCGAGGCGGCGCGGCCGTCCCGGGCAACTGGTGGGGCTGCGTCGACCCGGCCGCCGGGACGGGGTGCGACACGGCGCCCGACGCGGGGACCCTGGCGC
>NZ_JAAXOY010000536.1 GCF_012396155.1 Cellulomonas septica
CGCCCTCCGGCAGCGCGACGGTGTGCTCGCCCCAGCCGCCGAGGCGGTCGACCGACGCCTGCAGGCGCGTCGCGACGACCGCGACGCGCGGGTCGCCGCCCACCGTGCGGGCGTACGTGAGGCTGTGCCCCGACGAGTGCGCGAGCGGCACGTAGCCGGCGTCGGGGCCGACGAAGGCCTCGGGCACGTCCCGCCGCAGCCGCAGCGTGCGGGCCGTGACGAGCAGCTTCTCGTCGGCGAGGTCGCGCGGTCCGGCGCCGTCGTCGAGCCGCGCGAGCCGGGCGGCCAGCGCCTCGTGGTCGACCGGGCGGCGGTTGTCGGGGTCGACGAGCGTCGGCTCGGGGACCTCGGTGCCCTGGTAGACGTCGGGCACGCCGGGCAGCGTGAGCTGCACGAGCTTCGTGCCGAGCGTCGCCGCCCGCACCGCGGGACGTGTGCGCGCCTCCCACGCCGTCATGAGGTCACGGACCGCGGGGTCCTCGAGCGCGGCGCGCGCGGTGTCGAGGACCGCGCGCTCGTACGCCTCGTCGGGCGCCGTCCAGGTCGTGCGGGTCTTGGCCTCGCGGATCGCCTTCGTCAGGTACTCCGTGAGCCGGTCGGCGGAGATCGGTCCGTCCTGCGTCCACGTCCCCGCGAGCGTCTGCCACAGCAGGTTCTCGGTGCGCCCGTCGAGCAGCGTGCGGCGGAACGGCGCGGACGCCGCACGCAGCGAGTCGACGAGGGCCGACCACTCGAGCGGGAGCTCCGACAGCACACCGAGGCGGGCGCGTGTGTCCTCGCCGCGCTTGGTGTCGTGCGTCGAGAGCGTCGTCATGCCGAGCGGCGACGACACCTGCAGGTCCGCGGCCCACGCCGCGAGGTCCGTCGGCGTGAGCGCGAACCGCTCGGGCTCGCCGCCGACCTCGCACAGACCGACGAGGTGCGTCCAGCGGTAGAACGCGGTGTCCTCGACGCCCTTCGCCGTGACGGCCCCGCAGGTCTGCTGGAACCGCACGATGAGCTCGTCGCGCCGCCGCCCGCGGGTCAGGCCCGCGCTGCCGACCTCGCGGCCCAGCAGCAGGTCCACGAGCACGTCCATGGTCTCGCCGCGCTCGGGCGACAGGCGTGCGCGGGCCTCGGCCGCGGCCGCCTCGAGGACCTCGACGGACTCGGGCGGCACGGGGTTGCCCGGCACGACGTACGCGCGGTAGCGGTCGAACGCGACCAGCAGCTCGACGAGGCACTCCTCGAGCGCGCGCCACGTGTGGTCCCGCAGCCGCAGGTCCTCGGTGCAGATGTCGGCCGCGAGCGACGTGAGCCGGTGCACCTCGGCGTACAGCGGCCCGTCGACGATCTCGCGCTTGGCCTGCGCGGCGATCTCCGGGAACGCGTCCGACGTGTCGCCCGTGAGCCGGTGCATCGTGCCGCCCAGGATCGCCGCACCGCCGGGGTCGACGAACGTCTGCTGGATCCGCCAGAGGGCGTCGTAGCCGGTCGTGCCCGCGGTGTCCCAGTCGCCGGGCAGCCGCTCGTCGCCCTGCAGGATCTTCTCGACGACGACCCACGACTCGCCGCTCGCCTCGCGCAGCCGCGCGAGGTACCCGGCCGGGTCGGCCAGGCCGTCCGGGTGGTCGATGCGCAGCCCGTCGAGCGTCCCGTCGGCGACCAGGTCCAGCACCAGCCGGTGCGTCGCGTCGAACACCGCGGGGTCCTCGACGCGGATCGCGACGAGCGTCCCGACGTCGAAGAACCGCCGGTAGTTGAGCTCCTCGTCGGCGACGCGCCAGTAGGCGAGGCGGTAGTGCTGGCGCTCGAGCAGCTCGGCCAGGGGCAGCGCCTCGGTGCCCGCGCGGACGGGGAACACGTGGTCGTAGTACCGCAGCACGGGCCGCACCCCCTCGCCGGGGATGTCGGCCTCGTCGAGCCGCAGCTCGCCGCGGGCCAGCACGGCGCCGATCCGGTCGCCGAGCACGGGCATGAGCACGTCCCCGCCGCCCGCCGACCAGTCGACGTCGAACCACGACGCGAACGGCGAGTCGGCGCCCTTGTCGAGCACGGACCACAGCGGGCGGTTGTGCCACACGGGCGTGGGCACGGCCATGTGGTTGGGCACGATGTCGAGCACGAGGCCGAGCCCGGCCTCGTGCGCGACCGCGGACAGCCGGCGCAGGGCCGCGAGCCCGCCGAGCACCGGCGAGACCTCGTCGTGCGCGACCACGTCGTAGCCGTGCGTCGAGCCCGGCGCGGCCGTGAGGATCGGGGACAGGTAGACGTGCGTCACCCCGAGCGACGCCAGGTACGGCACGCGGGCCGCGACGTCGTCGAGCGTGAGGTCGGCGCCGAGCTGGACGCGGTACGTCGAGGTGGGGACGGGACGGCCCGGTCCGACGAGCCGACGTGCGGGCGTCGCCCGCGGGGTCGCGGTGCGCGGCTCCGTCATGCGCTCGGCGTCTTCCGCGTGCGTCGTCGCGGCTCGTCGCGGTCCG
>NZ_JAAXOY010000537.1 GCF_012396155.1 Cellulomonas septica
ATCGGCGCGACGTTGTCGGCCCGCGACGCCGGGCTCGCGACGGCGGCGGTCGCGCTCGACGCGTGGCACGCCCGGCACCCGCGCTGCCCACGCTGCGGTGCGGTGACGGTCGCGACGCAGTCGGGCTGGGTGCGCGCCTGCACGGTCGACGGCTCGGAGCACTACCCCCGCACGGACCCGGCGGTGATCATGGCGGTCGTCGACGACGAGGACCGGCTCCTGCTGGGGCACGCCACCGCGTGGGCGGCGCACCGCTGGTCGACGCTGGCCGGCTTCGTCGAGCCGGGGGAGTCGCTCGAGAACGCCGTGCGCCGCGAGGTCCGGGAGGAGACGGGCGTCGTCGTCGACACCGTCGAGTACCGGGGGAGCCAGCCGTGGCCGTTCCCCGCGTCGCTCATGCTGGGCTTCCGCGCGCACGCGCGCTCGACGGACGTGGCCGTGGACGGCGTCGAGCTCGAGACCGCCGCCTGGTTCACCCGCGGCGAGCTGCGCGACGCCGTGCTCTCGGGCGAGGTGATCCCGCCGGGACCGTCGTCGATCGCGCGTGCGCTCGTCGAGGACTGGTTCGGCGGCCGGCTCCCGGAGGGCACGTCGTCCTGACGCGCCGCGTCACGGGGCCGTGCGTGCCTCCGGACCCCGGGACGACGACGGCGCCCGCGCCGAGGGGGGCGGCGGGCGCCGTGACGAGCGGACCGGTCAGGCCTCGAGGCGCTCGCGGACCTGGACCAGCGACGGGTTGGTGAGCGCGCTGCCGTCGGGGAAGACGACGGTGGGCACCACGCGGTTGCCGCCGTTGACCGACTCGACGTACTGCGCGGCGGCGTCGTCCTGCTCGACGTCGACGACCGTGTAGCCGATGCCCGCGGAGTCGAGCTGCTTCTTCAGCCGGTGGCAGTACCCGCACCACGTGGTGGAGTACATCGTCACGGTGCCGGCCTGGGGCAGGGTCTCGGTGGTCATGGGTCCTCGTGGTGTCGACGGGCGGGGACCGGACGGCCGGGCCCCGACGGACGGGCGACGAGGAGCGCGCCTCGTCACGTGCTGCAACACGGTCGCACGGGCACGGCTTCCGCGCCGCCGGTGTGGCGTGGACCACACGGACGGCTGACCTGCGACGACCCTGTTGACGGGCGCACGGGTGTGTCGGTCGGGGCTGCAACACTGGTCGACGATGTCCGCCGACGCCCTCCTCGACGCCCTCGACCCCGAGCAGCGGGCCGTCGCCACCGCGCTGCGCGGACCGGTGTGCGTCCTCGCCGGTGCGGGGACGGGCAAGACGCGCGCGATCACGCACCGCATCGCGTACGGCATCCGCACCGGCGTCTACCGCCCGGGGAACGTCCTCGCGGTGACGTTCACGGCGCGCGCCGCGGGGGAGATGCGGACGCGGCTGCGCGGGCTCGGTGCGTCGGGCGTCCAGGCGCGCACGTTCCACGCGGCGGCGCTGCGGCAGCTCGGCTTCTTCTGGCCGAAGGTCGTGGGCGGCGCGCCGCCGCGGATCCTCGACCAGAAGGCGCAGGTCGTCGCGGAGGCGGCACGTCGCGTGGGCCTCTCGGTGGACCGGGTGAGCGTGCGCGACCTCTCCTCCGAGATCGAGTGGGCCAAGGTCTCGCTCGTCACGGCCGACGACTACGAGAAGGCGGTCGGGGCGATCGCCCGCCCGGCGCCGAGCGGCCAGGACCCGCAGGCCGTCGCTCGTCTCATGACGTCGTACGAGCAGGTCAAGACCGAGCGCGGCGTGATCGACTTCGAGGACGTCCTGCTGCTGCTGTCGGCGATGCTCGCGGAGCGCCGCGACGTCGCGGACGAGATCCGCGAGCAGTACCGGTACTTCGTCGTCGACGAGTACCAGGACGTCAGCCCGCTGCAGCAGTTCCTGCTCGACCAGTGGCTCGGTGGCCGGCACGAGCTGTGCGTCGTCGGCGACCCGAGCCAGACGATCTACTCGTTCGCGGGCGCGACGCCGTACCACCTGACGACGTTCGCGACGACGCACCCGGGTGCGACGGTCGTGCGCCTGGTCCGCGACTACCGCTCGACGCCGCAGGTGGTGAGCCTGGCCAACCGCGTCATCGACGCGACCCGCCGCGCGGGCGGCCCGGCGCCCCTCGAGCTGCGCGCGCAGCGCCCGGACGGCCCCGAGGTGCGCTTCACGGCCTACGACGACGACGAGGCCGAGGCGACCGGTGTCGCGCACGCGATCGGCCGCCTGGTCCGCAGCGGTGTCCGTCCCAGCGAGGTCGCGGTGCTGTACCGCACGAACGCGCAGTCGGAGGCCTTCGAGGAGGCGCTCGCGACCGCCGGGATCGCCTACCAGGTCCGCGGTGGCGAGCGGTTCTTCGCGCGGCGCGACGTCCGCGACGCCCTCGTCCTGCTGCGTGGCGGCGCCCGCTCCGCCGACCCGACGGTCCCCATGCCCGAGACGGTGCGCGACATCCTGCGGACGGTCGGCTGGGCGGAGGAGCCGCCGGCCGCGCGGGGCGCCGCGCGCGAGCGCTGGG
>NZ_JAAXOY010000538.1 GCF_012396155.1 Cellulomonas septica
GTGGTCGGCGAGCGCGGACTGGAGGCGGACGACGTCCGCGGCGCTCTGGTCGACGTCCGCGACGACGCTCCACCGCCGCGTCTCGCCGGGCGTCAGCGTGAGGTCCGCGACGACGAGGTAGGCGCCCTTCTCGCCGCGCACCTCGGGCTCGGACGTGACCGGGCGGCCGCCGGCGAACGCGGCGACCTGGCGCGTCGACGTGAGGTGCGCGACCGGGTCGAGACCGACCTGCCACGCGACCGTCGCCGCGAGCGACTCGCTCGGGTCGCTCTTGTCGGTGAGCGTCGAGTTCAGGTAGACGAGCCCGAGACCCGTCGCGGCGTCGACCTCGGTGCGCTTGTAGGCGTCGAGGAGGCTGCTGAACTCGGACTGCGTCTGCACGGTCACGCCTGCGGGCAGCAGGTCGACGAACCCGTCGAGCACCCGGGCGCGCACGGGGGCGCCGCCCACGGCGGTGAGCGCGACCTCGCGCACGACCCCGTACCGCGCGCTCGTCCGCCACGCGACGCGCGCCCGCAGGCCGACGTCGGGACGGGTCTCCTCGAAGACGAGCGTCGTGCCGAGGTAGTCCTTGTACAGGTGCCGCTCGACGGCCGGGTCGTCGGGTCGGCGCTCCGCGAAGGGCTGCCAGGACCGCGTCCCGTCGGGGGTCTCGACGCGCAGCAGCGTGAGGCCGCCCGTGCGCCCGGCGCCCGCGGCGACCTTGTCGTCGGTCGCGTACGCGAACAGCGCGCGGTCGGCGTGCTCGCGCCCGGCGGTGACGCCGCCCGTGCTCGACACGAACAGCCACAGGTCGCTGGCCCCGACGAGGGTCATGAAGAACGGCGGGAGGTCGGAGTACGACGCGATCCGGTAGAACCGCCGCCCGTCGAGGTCCACGGGTCCGCTCGAGACGAGCGCGTCGCCGGGCTCGTCGGTGCGTGCGGGCGTGAGGGTCTGCGACGCCATGTCCTGATCGTCCTTCGGGCCGGGCGCGGGTCGACCGGTCGGGGACCGGACGGGCCGCGTCGGTGCGGCCGTGGAAGCGCTCCCCTACAGTGACACGTGTCAACGCGGAAGGCAACGGCCCTGGGGCCCGGTCGCGCGCGCGTCCCCGCAGGTCCGTCACCCGAACGCCCTCGCCGCGCGCCCGCGCTCCGCTAGCCTGCGTCCGCCGAGGCGCGGGGCCTGCGGCACCGGAGGAGGGGTCGTGCTCCGCTACCTGCCGTTCGTGGTCGAGATCGGGCTGCTCGTGTACTGCCTGATCGACTGCATCCAGTCCGACGAGGGCCGCATCCGCAACCTGTCGCGGACCGGCTGGCTCATCCTCATCGTGATCCTGCCCGTCGCGGGTGGCGTCGCGTGGCTCGTCGCCGGCCGCCCCAAGGACGACCGCCGCCGCCAGGTGCCGTGGCCGTCCACCGGGACCGCGGGCTTCCCCGAGTACGAGCGTCCCCGGCGCGCGCCCGACGACGACCCCGAGTACCTCGACCGCCTGCGCCGCGACCGCGAGTCCGACAGCAAGCACGAGCAGATGCTCCGCGACTGGGAGGCGCAGCTGCGCGACCGCGAGCAGCGGCTCGCCGAGCCCGACGGCGGGACGAGCGGCGCGTCGAACGCGTGACTCGCCCGTGGTGCGCGGGCGCCGCCGCGTCCGGACGGTAGGGTCGCTCGCATGCTCGTGCTCAGCAGACGCGTCGGTGAGCGTCTCGTCATCGGGGACGACATCGTCGTCACCGTGATCGAGGTCCGCAGCGACGGCGTGCGTCTGGGCATCGACGCCCCCCGCGACGTGCGCGTCCACCGTGCCGAGGTCCTCGAGGCCCTCACCGCGGCCAACGCCGAGGCCGCGAACGCCGACGAGAGCACCGCCGCCGCGCTGCGCCGCCTCGTGCCGCCCGCCGCCGGCCCGGCTTCCGGCGCGACGGCCCCCGCGTCCTCGCCCGCCGCACCGACCGACGCGCCGGCCGACGCGCCCAGCACGGGCCCGACGCCCGCGGATCCCTCAGCAGGGACCTCCACCGGCCGATGAGGTTGGGCGCCGGGCCGGCGCCGATCGCCTCCCGGTGGGGAGGCACGCGTGGAGGACATCGACGAGATCGTCCGCGAGTTCCTGGTCGAGAGCTACGAGAACCTCGACCAGCTGGACCGGGACCTCGTGGAGCTCGAGGAGAACCCGGGCGACAGGCCGCTGCTCAGCAGCGTCTTCCGGACGATCCACACCATCAAGGGGACGAGCGGGTTCCTCGCGTTCTCCCGGCTCGAGCGCGTCACGCACGCGGGCGAGAACCTGCTCGTCGAGCTGCGCGACGGTCGCCGGCAGATGGACCAGGTGACCACCGACGTGCTGCTGCGCACGGTCGACACCGTCCGCCTGCTGCTCGACGCGATCGAGCGGACCGGCGGCGAGGGCGACGTGGACGTCGACGTGGTCGTCGAGGCGATCGTCGCCGTGCAGGAGGGGCGGACCGCCGCGGGGGCACCGGCCGCGACGGCACCC
>NZ_JAAXOY010000539.1 GCF_012396155.1 Cellulomonas septica
CCGTGCGCACCCCGCGCGAGCTCACCGCCGAGGGCTTCGGCGGGATCCTCGCGGTCGGCGCCGGCTCGGCGTCCCCGCCGCGGCTCGTCACCGTGTCGTACCGGCCCGCCACCGCGGGTCCCGACGCGCAGCACGTCGTCGTCGTCGGCAAGGGCATCACCTACGACACGGGTGGCCTGTCGATCAAGCCGCGCGAGGCGATGGTCCCGATGAAGACCGACATGACGGGCGCCGCGGTCGCCCTCGCCACCGTGCTCGGCGCCGCCGATTCCGGCGTCGCCCACCGTGTCACCGCGGTGCTGCCGCTCGCCGAGAACCACGTCGGCGCCGCGTCCTACCGGCCCGGTGACGTGCTCACGCTGTTCGGCGGCACGACCGTCGAGATCGCGAACACCGACGCCGAGGGGCGCCTCGTCCTCGCGGACGCGCTCGCCTGGGCGGACGCGCACCTCGACCCCGACGTGCTCGTCGACGTCGCCACGCTCACCGGCGCCGCGACGCTCGGCCTCGGCAAGCAGCACGCCGCGCTCTACGGCACCGACGACGCGCTCGTCGCCGCCCTGGCCTCGGCGGGGGAGACGTCGGGCGAGCTCGCGTGGCCCATGCCGCTGGTCGCCGAGTACGAGGAGGCGGTCGCGTCCGACGTCGCCGACCTGCGGCACGTGCCGTCCGACCGCCGGATCGGCGGCGGGTCGATCACGGCCGCGCTGTTCCTGCAGCACTTCGTCGGCGACCGGCGCTGGGCGCACCTCGACATCGCCGGGCCCGCCCGCGCGACCGCGGACAAGCACGAGGTCACCGAGGGTGCGACCGGCTACGGCGCACGCCTGCTGCTGGAGTTCCTCGCCGAGCTGCGCTGACGGTCACGCCCGCGTGACGGGGCTGACGGTCACGTCCGAGTGACGGGGCTACGGCGACGTCCGCGTGGCGGGGCTGACGGTCACGCCCGCGTCACGGGGTCGACGGTCCGCGTCCGCGTGACGGGCAGGCCGTCTCGTCGCGGACACCCGACCGGCGGTGCGACGCGCGGGCCGGTCCGCTCAGCGGCGGACCGCGACCAGGAGGCCGTCGCCCGTGGGCAGGAGCGCGGGCAGCAGCCGGTCGTCGGCGCGCACGACGCGGCCGACCTCGCGGATGGTCGTCGTGGTCTCGTCGCGCCGGGCCGGGTCGGCCACGCGGTCGTGCCACAGCGCGTTGTCGACGGCGAGCACGCCGCCGGGCCGGAGCAGACGCACGGCCTGCTCGACGTAGCCCGGGTAGGACTCCTTGTCGGCGTCGACGAACACGAGGTCGTAGCCGCCGTCGGTGAGGCGCGGCAGCACGTCGAGCGCCCGGCCCGAGATCGTGCGCGTGCGCGTGCCCCGCACCCCCTCCTCGGCGAAGGCCTCCTTGGCGGCCCGCTGGTGCTCGACCTCGAGGTCGATCGTCGTGAGGACGCCGTCCGCGGGCATGCCGCGCAGCAGGTACAGCGACCCGACACCCGCCCCCGTGCCGACCTCGACGACCGCGCGCGCCTGGGCCGCCGCCGCGAGCACCGACAGAGCGGCCCCCGACCCCGGGAGCACGGGCGTGCAGCCGAGCTGCGCCGCACGCTCGCGGGCGCGCAGGAGCACGTCGTCCTCGGGGAGGAACTCCTCGCAGTAGACCCAGCTCTGGGCCTTGTCGGTGGAGATGGCAGCCTCCCGGGGCGGTGCAGTGGGGCGTGGGATGCGGCCAGCCTATCGGTGCACCCGCGGCGCCCGAGGGAGGCGGGCGGGGCGGCCGCGGAACTTTCCGGGCCGTCGAGGCGTTCCACCAGGACGCACGTCACGATTCGAAGACCGCCGCGCGACCTGGGAGACTGGTGCCCCGTCCGCAGACCTCGAAGGAGCCCGACCCGATGACCACGCCCCCGGCCGCCTGGCAGCCGCCGACGTGGGAGCAGATCGTCCGGGACCACTCGGCGCGCGTCTACCGCCTCGCGTACCGCCTCACGGGCAACCGGCACGACGCGGAGGACCTCACGCAGGAGACCTTCGTGCGCGTGTTCCGGTCGCTCAACACCTACACGCCCGGCACGTTCGAGGGCTGGCTGCACCGCATCACGACGAACCTGTTCCTCGACCAGGCGCGGCGCAAGCAGCGCGTGCGCATGGACGCGATGGGCGACGACTCCGACCGCTACGCGTCCGTCGACAGCCTCGGCAGCCCGGAGCGCGCGTACGAGCACGGCAACCTCGACCACGACGTGCAGCGCGCGCTCGACGAGCTGCCGCCCGAGTACCGCGCCGCGGTCGTGCTGTGCGACATCGAGGGTCTGTCGTACGAAGAGATCGCGGTCACGCTCGGCATCAAGCTCGGCACCGTGCGCTCGCGCATCCACCGCGCCCGCGCGCGCCTGCGCGACTCGCTGGGCCACCGCGCGCCCGAGGTGCAGGGCACGCACGCCGCCGGGCGCGTCACCGCGTCG
>NZ_JAAXOY010000054.1 GCF_012396155.1 Cellulomonas septica
ACGGCGCTCGCCGCGCGCGCCGCGCCGGGACCGTCCCCGCGTCGTGTGCGTGGACGGTCCCGACGGGGACCCGCGGAAGGGCGGGTCAGGCGGCGAGCGCGCCCGTCATGAGGGCGACGGCCTCGCTCGGCGAGTGCGTCTCCGGGGTGATGACCGCCGCCCGGCGGCCGAGCCGCTGGACGTGGATCCGGTCCGCCACCTCGAAGACGTGCGGCATGTTGTGGCTGATGAGGATCACGGGCAGCCCGCGCTCGCGCAGGTCGCGCACGAGCTGGAGCACCTGCGCCGACTCCCGGACGCCGAGCGCGGCCGTCGGCTCGTCGAGGATGACGACCTTCGACCCGAACGCCGCCGCCCGGGCGACCGCGACGGCCTGACGCTGCCCGCCGGACAGCGTCTCGACGGCCTGCGTGACGTCCTGGAGGGTGCTGATGCCGAGCGCCTTGAGCTGCTGCTCGGACCGCTCGCGCATGCCCGCCGTGTCGAGCATCCGGAACACCGAGCCCAGCACGCCGCTGCGGCGCTGCTCGCGCCCGAGGTAGAGGTTGCTGGCGATGTCGAGCGCCGGGGAGACGGCGAGGTTCTGGTAGACCGTCTCGATGCCCGCGGCGCGCGCCTCCTGCGGCCCGTGGAACGTCACGGGCCGCCCCTCGAGGAGCAGCTGGCCCTGGTCCGGGGTGTACGCGCCGGACAGGCACTTGACGAGGGTGGACTTGCCGGCGCCGTTGTCGCCGATGATCGCGAGCACCTCGCCCGGGTAGAGCTCGAGGTCGACGCCGTCGAGGCCGACGACGCGCCCGAACGTCTTGACGAGGCCCGTCGCCTGCAGCACGGGTGTCCGTGCGCTGTCCTGCGTCATCACGCACGCTCCTTCCGGATCCACTGGTCGACCGCGACCGCGACGATGACGAGCACGCCGACGGCGAGCGTCTGGTAGAGCACGTCGACGCCCGCGAGGGACAGCCCGTTGCGGAAGACGCCGACGATGAGCGCGCCGAGCAGGCTCCCCCACACCGCGCCGCGGCCGCCGAACAGGCTCGTGCCGCCGATGACGACCGCGGTGATGGAGTCGAGGTTCGCCTCGGCCGCCGCGTTGGGGCTCGCGGCGTTGATGCGGCCGACGAGGATCCAGCCCGCGAGCGCGAACAGCCCGCCCGCGGTGACGTAGACGCTGAGCAGCACGCGCGGCACGCGGATGCCGGCGAGCGCGGCGGACTCCTTGTCGTCGCCGACCGCGTACACGTGCCGGCCCCACGCGGTGCGGCCGAGCGCGTACGCGACGACCGCGTACATCGCGAGCATGACGAGCACGCCGACGGTCACGCGCACGCCGCCGACGGTGAACGCCTCGCCGGTCCACGTGAGCAGCGACGGCAGCTCGCCGCCGCGCACGGTCGCGCCCTTCGAGTAGAGCAGCGTCAGCGCGAGGAACACGTTGAGCGTGCCGAGCGTGACGATGAAGGGCGGCAGCTTGAGCCGAGTCACGAGGAGGCCGTTGACGGCACCCGCGACGAGCCCCACGGCGAGGCCGAGCGCGAGCGCGACGGGCCCGGGCAGGCCGTTCGTGACGGCGGTCTGGGCCATGACCATCGACGACAGGACCATGATCGCGCCGACCGACAGGTCGATCCCGGCGGTCAGGATGATGAGCGTCTGGCCGACCGCGAGCGCGCCGACCACCGCGACCTGCTGGGTCACGAGCGACAGGTTCTCGGGCCGCAGGAAGCGGTCGTTGAGCAGCCCGAAGACGACGACGGAGAGCACGAGCACGAGGGCCGGGCTCAGGGCGGGGTGCCGGTGCAGGACCGACTGGATGCGGCCGGCGGTGGACTGCTGGCGCAGGAACTCGTCGGCGACGTGCGGCTGGGGGGCGGCGGGCGCGGGTGCGGCCGCCGGCGGGACGGTACGTGAGGTCACGTCTCCTCCTCGGGTGCGGGATCGGCGGACGACGGCGACCGGGTGCGGGGCCCGGTCGCCGCCCGGGGCGGTCAGCCCCAGCAGATCTCCTTCGCGTCGGTGGACGTGATGCTGTCGACGCCGTCCGCGGGCTCGTCGGTGACGAGCGCGACGCCGGTGTCGAAGAAGTCGAGCCCGTCGGTCGTCTCGGGCTTCTCGCCGGTGCGGGCGAGCTGCGCGATCGCCGTGACGCCCTCCTCGGCCATGCGCACGGGGTACTGCTGCGAGGTCGCGTCGAGGATGCCGTTCTCGACGTAGCCGACGCCCGCGCAGCCGCCGTCGACCGACACGAGGAGCACGTCCTCGGGGGACTTCCCGGCGCTCTCCAGCACCTGCGAGGCGCCGTACGCGGCGGGCTCGTTGATCGTGTAGACGACGTTGACGTCGGGGTTCTGCGAGAGGCAGTTCTCCATGGCCGTCGCGCCGCCGTCCTCCGCGCCGCCGGTCGCCTCGTTGCAGACGATCGTGTAGCTGCCGCCCGAGTAGTCGCCCGTCTTCGCCTCGTCGCCGTTCGCCTGGTCGTCGGCCGTGTCGATGCCCATGCCCTCGAGGAAGCCCTGGTCGCGCGAGTGGTCGACGCTGACGATGCGGTCGTCGAACAGGTCGAGGAGCGCGATGACGGCGTCCTCACCCCCGAGCGTCGCGGCGGTCCACTCGCCGATCCGGCGGCCCGCGTCGACGTTGTCGGTCGCGAACGTGATGTCGACCGCGTCGGCGGGCTCGGGCGGGGTGTCGAGCGCGATGACGTAGAGGCCCGCCTCGCGCGCCCGCTCGACGGCGTCGACGACCGCGGGGCCGTTGGGCGTGATGAGGATGCCGTCCTGGCCCTGCGAGATGGCGTTCTCGATGGCCTGGATCTGGGTGTCCTCGTCGCCGTCCTCGCGACCGGCGGCAAGCGTGAGGTCGACGCCCTCGGCGTCGGCGGCCTGCTGCGCGCCCTCCTGCATGGCGACGAAGAACGGGTTGGTCGTGGTCTTGACGATGAGCGAGACGGCGACGGTGTCGTCGCCGTCGGCGCCGCCGGACGCGCCGTCGCCCGAGCCGGACCCGGAGTCGGACGAGCAGGCGGTCGATAGGATCCCCGCGACGACGAACGTGCTGGTCGCGAGCGCGATACGGGTCCGGGTCCGGCGCCCTGCCGGGACGAGGACCGAGGAAGGACGTCTGCGTGTGGTGGTCATGGAGCCCCCTCCAACCGTGCGGCCGACTGGCCGCTGACACCGTTGTCATCGGACTGTCTACACAGCGCCTCCGAGGACCGTCAAGCGTTCGCGCCCGCGCTACGGTTGGCCGGTGACAACGATGTCTCAACCGGCGGACACCAACGGGTCCCCCCGACGCGCCCGCGCGACCATGCGCGACGTCGCCGAGCGCGCCGGCGTGGGCATCAAGACCGTCTCGCGCGTCGTCAACGGCGAGCCCGGGGTGGCCGCCGCGACGGCCGAGCGCGTCAACCGCGCGGCACGCGAGCTGCACTTCCAGCCCGACCCCTTCGCGGGCAACCTGCGCCGCAGCGTCCGGCGGACCCAGAGCATCGGGCTGCTGCTGTCGAGCGTCGACAACCCGTACTGCGCGGCCGTGCACCGTGCCGTCGAGGACGTGGCGGAGTCCCGCGGCGTCTCGGTGCTGTCCGCGAGCAGCGACGAGGACCCGCAGCGCGAGCGCGCCCTCGTCGGGACGTTCGTGTCGCGTCGCGTGGACGGGCTCATCCTGTCGGCGACCGGGGGCGACCAGTCGTACCTCCGGCCGGAGATGGACGCCGGCACACCCGTCGTGGCCGTCGACCGCGCCGCCGTCGGGATCGACGTCGACAGCGTCGTCGTCGACAACGTCGCAGGAGCCCGCGGCGCGACCGCGCACCTGCTGCGCCGCGGCCACCGCCGGATCGCGCACCTGGGCGACCTGTCGACGATCGCGACGGCTGCGCAGCGCCTCGACGGGTTCCGTCAGGCCGCCGCGGAGGCGGGCGTCCCGGCGGAGGACCAGCTCGTGGTCCAGGACCTGCACACCGTCGAGCTCGCGTTCGACGCGACGTTCCGGCTGCTGCGCTCGGACGACCCGCCCACGGCGCTGTTCACGAGCCAGAACCTCGTGACGATCGGCGCGATCCGCGCGCTGCGGTCGCTCGGCATGCAGCACGACGTCGCCGTCGTCCTGGACGACGAAACCGAAGCCCTTGTCCGGGTCGTACCAGGTCACCGTGCCGTCGGCACCGTCAGCCCTGTCGGCGCTCGACGTCGACGCGGCCTCAGCGCCGAGCGGGAGGAGGTGGTCCGCCTGCGGGCCCTTCTCCCCCGGCACGACGAGGAACGCGACCCGCTGCCCCTCCGCGACCACGCCGCCGCCGACGATGGCCGAGCTGTGCAGGAAGATCTCGGCGCCGCCGCCGTCGGGGGCGACGAACCCGTAGCCCTTGGCGGGCTCGTACCAGCTGACGGTGCCGAGCACGCCGAGCGCGGCGTCGGCGGCCACGCCGCCGATGACCCGGACGCGGCGCGCCACCGGACCACGGTCGCCCTCACCGGCCTCGAACTCGACCTGCTGCCCCTCGCGGAGCACCCGGGGCCCGTCGTCGCCGACGATCTCGGACGCGTGGACGAACAGGTCGTCGGCTCCGTCCCCGAGGTCGAGGAAGCCGAAGCCTCGCTCGGCGTCGAACCAACGGACAGTTCCCTGGGGCACGGCTCACTCCTCGTCCATGGATGGTGCTGCCCACCAGTCTCCCCCCACCGGAGGCCGACGTCCGCCCGGCGTCGCGGCGGCACGCGCCTCAGCGGGGCTGACGTGCGCCGTCGTCCGCGCGAGCCTGCGTCGACGACGGCGTCCACCCCTCGTCGTCGCGCATCGCGCGCATGATCCGTCGGCTGATCTCGCGCAGCTGCCGGGCCTGCGCCTGCGTCAGGGGGTCGAGGACCAGCCGGTGCACCGTGCGGACGTGGCCGGGGGTGGCCTCGTGGAGCTTCTCCGCACCGAGCTCGGTCAGCGTGGCGAGGGTGTAGCGGCCGTCGGCCGGGTCGGGGGCGCGACGCACCCAGGCGCGCGTCTCGAGCCGCGCCACCGCGCGCGAGAGCCGGGACAGCGAGCTGTTGGCGTACCCGGCCAGGACGCTCATGCGGAGCGTGCGGTCCGGTGCGTCGGCGAGCGCGTAGAGGATGCCGTACTCGAAGTGCGACAGCTCGGCGTCGCGCTGCAGCTGCGCGTCGAGCGCGGCCGGCAGCCACTCGAGGACGGTGGCCAGGGAGGACCAGGTCTCGAGGTCCTCGCCGCGGAGGGTCGGCGCGTCGACGGGGTCCGGCATGCGTGCAGCGTACGGGAACGCGCGCCGCCCGGGCGGCGACCATGACTTGATCAG
The DNA here is from genome assembly GCF_012396155.1 of Cellulomonas septica. Lineage (GTDB taxonomy): Bacteria > Actinomycetota > Actinomycetes > Actinomycetales > Cellulomonadaceae > Cellulomonas > Cellulomonas septica. The sequence continues at coordinate 5,309 of NZ_JAAXOY010000054.1, forward strand.
GAAAGTGAACGCCCGTACGGTTCACTCGATCAGGAAAGTGCTCCACCAGGATGTGAGGACAGCATGGATCTGCAGCTGACGGGGAAGCGGGCCTTCGTGAGCGGCTCGACGCAGGGCATCGGCTTCGCCGTCGCGCGGGCCCTGCTCGAGGAGGGCGCGTCGGTCGTGATCAACGGCAGGAGCGCCGAGCGGGCGGACGCGGCCGTGCGCCGGCTCGACGCCGAGGTGCCGGGCGCGGAGGTCTCGGCCGTCGTCGCCGACTTCGCGGACGCGTCGCAGGTCCGTCGGCTCCTGGACGACCTGGGCGACGTCGACGTCCTCGTGAACAACGTCGGCGTGTTCGAGCTCGCCCCGTTCGAGCACCTCACCGACGACGACTGGCAGCGCTACTTCGAGGTCAACGTCATGAGCGGCGTGCGGCTGTCGCGGCACCTGCTGCCCGGCATGCTCGCGCGCGGCTGGGGTCGCGTGATCTTCGTCAGCAGCGAGTCGGGCGTGGACGTGCCCGCCGACATGCTGCACTACGGGTTCACCAAGGCCGGCATGATCGCGCTCGGCAACGGCCTGGCGAAGCTCACGCGCGGCACCGACGTCACCGTGAACACGATCCTCGGCGGGCCGACGTACTCCGACGGCGTCGCCGCCACCGTCACCGAGATCGCCGCCGCGCAGGGCACGACGCCGGACGAGCTGAAGGGCGCGATCGCCGCCGGCAACCGGACGTCGCTCCTGCAGCGGTTCATCGAGCCGCGCGAGATCGCGCACCTCGCGGCCTACCTGGCGAGCCCGTTGTCCTCCGCGACGAACGGCGCGGCCGTGCGGGCCGACGGCGGGGTGCTGACGACGTCGACGTGACGGGTGCGGCGGCCGCGCTACGCGTCGTCGAGGCGCTCGAGGAGCTCGACGGCCGCGCGGGCGTAGTCGCTGATCCAGCGGTCGTGGATGCGCTTGATGGGCAGCGGTGCGAGGGACAGGTGCCGCTCGCGCCCGACCTTGCGCCCGGTCACGAGGTCGGCCGCCTCGAGCACGCGCAGGTGCTGGAGGACCGTCGTCCGGTCCAGGTCGGGGAGCAGCGCGCACAGCGACCCGGTCGTGTGCGTCGACTCCTTGAGCGCGTCGAGCATGCGGCGCCGCACCGGCGACGCGAGGGCCTTGAACACCCGGTCGTCGTCGGAGGTCTGGTCGGCCGGTGCGGACATGTGATAAAAGTACAACATGAATGACACCGACCGTCTCGACGCGCTGTCCTTCACCGTCTCCGGCCGCGTGAGCCGCCCCACTGCCGAGGTCTACGAGGCGATCGCCGACCCGGAGCAGCTCTCGCGGTACTTCACGACCGGCGGCGCACGCGGCCGTCTGGAGACCGGCGCCGTGGTCACCTGGGAGTTCCACGACTTCCCCGGCGGCTTCCCCGTCACGGTCGTGGAGGCCGACCCGCCGCGCCGGATCGTCGTCGAGTGGGGCGGCGAGGCGACCACCGGCGACGCCGGGACGACGCGGACGATGTTCGAGCTCGAGCCGCTCGACGGCGACACCCGCACGCTCGTCACGATCACCGAGTCGTCCTGGCTGCCCACGGCGGAGGGCGCCAAGAACGCCTTCGGCAACTGCGCCGGCTGGACCGGCATGCTGGCCGCGCTCAAGGCGTGGCTCGAGCACGGCATCAACCTGCGCGACGGCTTCTACGCCTGACGGGAGGCGCAACCATGGCGACCCTGGGACACGGCAATATCTGCCACGTCGAGCTGCCGGCGGTCGACCCGCGGGCGTCGGCGGAGTTCTACGCGCGCGTCTTCGGCTGGAAGGTCCGGGAGGCGCACGGGACCTGGTTCTTCGAGGACGCGACGGACGAGGTCAGCGGGCACTGGGTGCCGCACCGCGAGCCGACGCCGCCCGGGGTGCTCGTGTACGTCTGGGTCGACGACCTGGCCGCAGCCGTCGAGCGCGTGACGGCCGAGGGGTGCGCGATCGTCCAGCCGCCCGGCGGCGACCCGGGCGAGCTGACCGCGCGGTTCCGCGACCCCGGCGGGAGCGTCGTCGGGCTCTACCAGGAACCCCCGCAGTGAGCCGCCCCCTACCCGCCGCGGGCTGACGGTCCTACCGTCGTCCCGTGGGGTTCGGGGCGGGCGCCGACGCGTACGACCGGTTCATGGGCCGGTTCTCCCGGCCGCTCGCGCGCCGCGTCGTCGAGCTGCTCGACGTGCGGCCGGGGCAGCGGGCCGTCGACGTGGGCTGTGGTCCCGGCGTCGTCACGGAGGTGCTCGTCGAGACGCTCGGGGCCGACGCGGTCAGCGCGGTCGACCCGACCGAGCCCTTCGTCGCCGCCGTGCGCGAGCGGCTCCCGGGCGTCGACGTGCGGCTCGGCGGCGCCGAGGACCTGCCGTTCGACGACGACGCGTTCGACGTCGCGGTCGCGAGCCTCGTCGTGACGTTCATGGCGGACCCCGTCGCCGGGCTGAACGAGATGCGGCGCGTCACGAGGCCGGGCGGTCGGGTGGCGGTGAGCGTGTGGGACCACGTGCACGACCGCGGCGCCGCGTCGACCTTCTGGCAGGCGGTGCGCGACGTCGACACCGGTCGCGTGAGCGAGAGCAGCGACCTGCTGTGGGTCGAGGAGCACGTCGCGGAGCTGTGCGCGACGGCCGGGTTCGTCGACCTGCGGGTGGAGGAGGTGCCGGTCACGCTCACGTTCGCGTCGTTCGCTCAGTGGTGGGACCCGTTCCTGCTCGCCGTCGGGCCGGCCGGCGCGTACCTCGCGACGCTCGACGACGACGTGCGTGAGGCGGTTCGACGGCGGGCGGCGGAGCGGTTCGGCCCGCCGCCGTTCGTGGTCGCCGCGACGGCGATCGTGGTCCTGGGGACCGCGGCCTGACGTCGGCAGACATCGTCGAACCGCTTGCGAGGTGAAGCGTTTCGACGGCTGCGCGCGCGACCTCCTTCTGGTGGGCTGCGAGTCCGTCGCCGGGGCCGCCCTGCCCTCGGCCGCCCCGTCCGAGAGGAAGTCCCGTGCGCTCGCTTCGCAAGGTGCTGTCCGTCGCCGCGGCCGCCGCGGTCGCCGTCGCCGGTTCGCTGGTCGTCGCCGACCAGGCGAGCGCCGCGGCCGGCTGTCGCGTCGACTACGCCGTCACCAACCAGTGGCAGAGCGGCTTCGGTGCCGACGTCCGCGTCACCAACCTCGGTGACCCCGTCTCCTCGTGGGACGTCCGCTTCTCGTTCGGTGCCGGCCAGACCGTCGCCCAGCTGTGGAACGGGTCGGTCACGCAGTCCGGCGCCGCCGTCTCCGTGCGGAACGCGGCCTGGAACGGGTCGATCGGCACGGGCGGCACCGCGTCGTTCGGCTTCAACGGCACGTGGTCCGGGTCCAACCCCGCGCCGACCGCGTTCACGCTCAACGGCGTCGCGTGCACCGGCAGCCCGGTCACCCCGACCAGCACGCCGACCACGTCGCCCACCCCGACGCCCACACCCACCCAGACGCCGCGGCCGACCCCGACGCCGACGACGACCACCGGACCGATCGGCGGCACCGCCGCGCAGCTCGTCACCGCGATGGGCAAGGGCTGGAACCTCGGCAACCAGCTCGAGGCCAACATCAACGGCGTGCCGAGCGAGACCGCGTGGGGCAACCCCGTCATCACCGGCGCGCTGCTCGACCGCGTCAAGGCCGCGGGCTTCTCGACGATCCGCATCCCGGTCTCGTACCTGGCGAAGATCGGGCCGGCGCCGAGCTACACCGTCGACGCCGCGTGGCTCGACCGGATCCAGCAGGTCGTCGACCTCGCCTACGACCGCGGGCTGTACGTCGTCATCAACATGCACGGCGACGGCTACAAGAGCGTCAGCGGTGCGTGGCTCATCTGCGACGCGGCCTCGCAGACCGCGATCAAGGAGAAGTACCAGAAGGTCTGGCAGCAGGTCGCGTCCGAGTTCACGACGTACGGCGGGCGCCTGATCCTCGAGTCGATGAACGAGAACTTCGACGGGCAGTACGGCAACCCGACGCAGCCCTGCTACTCGAACATCAACGCGTACAACCAGATCTTCGTCGACACCGTCCGCAAGACGGGCGGCAACAACGCGTCGCGCTGGCTGCTCGTCCCGGGCTGGAACACGAACATCGACTACACGACCGGCAGCTACGGGTTCGTCATCCCGACCGACCAGAACCGGTCGTCGGCGATCCCCAGCAACGAGAAGCGGCTCATGATCTCGGTGCACTACTACGACCCGTGGGACTTCACCGGCGCGGAGAACGGCACCTACACGCAGTGGGGCCCGAACGCGACCGACGCGTCGAGGAAGACGTCGTGGGGCCAGCAGGACTTCATGGACGCGCAGCTCAAGAAGACGTACGACGCGTTCACCTCGAAGGGCTACCCCGTCTTCGTCGGCGAGTACGGCTCGATCGACAAGACCTCGGCCGACCCGACGAACAACCGGTACCGCGCCGACTACGCCCGCACGCTCGTCGCGACCGCCACGAAGTACGGCGCCGCCACCGCCTACTGGGACAACGGGCACAACGGCCAGTACGGGTTCGCGCTGTTCGACCGGGCGTCGGCGACCGTGACCCAGCAGGGCATCATCGACGCGATCATGGGCCGCTGACCGCGCCCTGACCGGCCCGGGCCGGGCGTCTCACCACTCCGCGAGGTCGGGGTCGAGGCGCCCGGCCGTCCCACGTCACCGTGAGGTCGCGGTCGTGGTACCGGACGTTGTTCGCCGTGAAGTACGGCCAGTCGATGTCGATCGGGTCGAGCTCGATCTTGCCGTCGGCCCGGCTGCGCAGGCCCATCGCGTC
>NZ_JAAXOY010000540.1 GCF_012396155.1 Cellulomonas septica
GACGAGGCGCGGGGCGACGATGTGGTCACGCGGCCCGGTGCCGCGACCGCGGGTGCGGACCGGCGCCCGCCCCGACCGCGTCGACGACGACGCGCGTCACCGAGGAGAACGCCATGGCCACCGTCGCGGACGTCCTGTCCCCGTCCCCGATCACCGTCGAGACCACCGCGACCGTCCGCGAGGCCGCCGAGCTCATGCGCGAGCACGACGTCGGCGACCTCGTCGTCGTCGAGCAGGGCCGCCTGGTCGGCATCGTCACCGACCGCGACCTCGTCGTGCGCGTCCTCGCCGTCGGCGGAGGCGCGAACGACCCCGTCGGACAGGTCGCGACCGGCTCGCCCGTGGTCGTCGGCCCCGACGACGACCTCGTCGGCGCCGCGCGCCTCATGGCGACCCACGCCGTGCGCCGGCTGCCCGTCGTCCGCGAGGGCGAGGTCGTCGGCGTCCTGTCCCTCGGCGACCTGGCCGTCCGCCACAACGCCGGTCCGGTCCTCGGCGCGATCTCGCAGGCGCCCGCGTCGTCGTGAGCCGACGGCTGCCGCGCGCGTCGCACGGACGGTGGTGCACGGGCACCGACGCGTCGCTTACCGTGGCGCGATGACGAACGAGGCGACGCCCCGCCCCGCCCGCCCCACGTGGTCCGAGCGGCTGGGCCGCATCACCGAGGCCATCCGCAGCCTGCCGAAGCCCGTGCGGGTGGTCGCCGTGACGTCGGTGGGTGGTGTCGTCCTGCTCGCGGGCGTCGCGATGCTCGTCCTGCCCGAGTTCGACGACCCGCCCCGCGAACCGATGCCGCTGGTGCGCGCGTGGTTCGACGCCGCGCGCGAGCGAGGCCTGCGCGAGCCGTTCGCCGCGACCCTGGCCACCGTCGACGAGCACGGCGACCCGCGCACCCGCACCGTCCTGCTCAAGACCGTCGACGAGCAGGGCCTCGTCTTCGGCAGCTCGACGACGAGCCGCAAGGGCCGCCACCTCGCCGCCCGACCGCGCGCCGCCCTCACCGTGTACTGGCGCGAGACGCTCCAGCAGGTCAACGTCACCGGGTCGGTCGAGGTCCTGCCCGACGACGTCGCCGACGCGCTGTTCACCCGACGGACGCGCGACGCGCAGGCCGCGACCGCCGCGTCCCGGCAGAGCCGCCCGCTGTCCTCCGAGCCCGACCTGCGCGCCGAGGCCGCGCGGCTCGCCGCCGCCGACGGACCCGTCCCGCGGCCGGCCGACTGGGTCGCCTACCGCGTCGTCCCCGACGCCGTCGAGCTCTGGTACGGCAGCCCCGACCGCCTCCACCGCCGTCTCCAGTACGTCCGCACCGGCACCACGTGGGAGCCCACCCGCCTCCAGCCGTGACGGCGACGGGTCATCCGCCGACCCGGACGTGCCGATGGAGCGGTGTGAGCACGCAGGCGGGCGAGACCAGCGACAAGACGATGCGGCTGCGGTATGCCGGCGACTGCCGGCTGTGCGCCACCCGCCTGGACGCAGGTGTCGTCGCGGTCTACGAGCGGTCGACGAAGACCGTCCGCTGCCTGGCGTGCCGCTGGGAGGCGGTCGACGATTCACCCTCGGTCGACGCGACCTCGGCGGCCGCCGCGCTCGTGCCGACCGAGGTGACATCGGCGGCCGACGCGCTCGTACCGGGCGAGGTGACCCGCGAGGTCGTGGCGTCCCGAGCCGCCGACGCGATCCCCGAGGTCGTCGAGACCGGGCAGGCCGGCGCGTCCGCCGCCCGCGAGTACGAGCGGCGTGCGGCCAAGCGGGAGCAGCGCGTGCGGGCGGCTCATCCGCGGCTCGGCGGCCTCATCCTGGCGCTGTCCGACGACCCGCAGAGCACGCGGGCGTGGAGCTCGGGTGCCGTCGGTGAACGGGTCGTCGCGAACAGCCTCGACGCCTGGGCGAACGAGCGGGTCCGCGTGCTCCACGACCGCCGCATCCCGCGGACGCGCGCGAACATCGACCACATCGCGGTGGCGCCGACGGGCGTGTACGTGATCGACGCCAAGCGGTACAAGGGTCGGCCCGACCTGCGCGTGCAGGGCGGCATCCTCCGCCCGCGCACCGCGACGCTGACGGTCGGCGGGCGGGACTGCACCAAGCTGCTCACCGGGGTGCAGAAGCAGGTCGAGCTCGTCCGTGGGGCGCTCGAGGCCGTCCGGCCGGACGTGCGCGTCCGGGGGCAGCTGTGCTTCGTCGACGCCGACTGGCCCCTGTTCGGCGGGGCGTTCTCTCTCGACGACGTCGACGTGCTGTGGCCGAAGAAGCTCGCCCAGCTGCTCAACCGGGACGGCCCGCTCACCGACGAGCAGATCGACCACGTCCACCGGAGTCTGGCCGCGGCGTTCCCGGTCGCCTAGCCTCCCCGGCGAGCTCCGCCCGTGCCGACCGACCGCTACAGCTCGTCCTCGACGCCCTCGATGTCCTCGGCGACCGCCCGGTCGGCGGCCGCGGCGTCGCGGTGGCGCTGCGCGGCGGCACGGCGCTCGGGCTCCTGCGGGC
>NZ_JAAXOY010000541.1 GCF_012396155.1 Cellulomonas septica
GGCGAGACCGTCGCCCGGTCCGCCGCCGCACGGCTCACGGTGCAGACCCCGCCGACCCTGTCCCCCGTGGCCGACGTGACCGTCGCCGACGGCGGCACCGCGCAGCTCACGACCGTCGTCGGCGGGTCGCCCGCTCCGGCCGTCCGCTGGCAGCGGCTCGTCGACGGGACGTGGACCGACGTGCCCGGCGGCGTCGGCGCGACGCTGTCCGTGGTCGTCGACCCGACCTTCGACGGTGCTCGCTACCGGGCCGTCGCGACGTCCGTCCTCGTCACCGGCACGGTGTCGGTCACGAGCAGCGAAGCCGTCCTCGACGTGCGGTACGGGCCGGTCGTGGACGTCCACCCGCAGCCGGTCACCGGGCTCGCCGGCGGGAGCGCGCTGCTCACCGCCGCCGCGCACGGCAACCCCGCGCCCAGCGTGCAGTGGCAGACGTCCGCCGACGGCACGACGTGGACCGACGTGCCCGGTGCGACCGGCGTGTTCTACACGCGCCTGCTGTCGGCGTCCGACGACGGCCTCCAGGTGCGCGCGCGGTTCACCGGCCACGGCGTCGTGGAGACGGCCGCCGCGACGCTGACCGTCCAGACGCGTCCGACCCTGTCGCCCGTCGCCGACGTGACCGTCCCCGACGGTGGAACCGCGCAGCTCACGACCGTCGTCGGCGGGTCGCCCGCACCCGCGATCCGCTGGCAGCGGCTGATCGACGGGACGTGGACCGACGTGCCGGGCGGTGTCGGCGGGACGCTGTCCGTGGTCGCGGAGCCCTCGCTCGACGGCACCCGGTACCGGGCCGTCGCGACGTCCGTGCTGATCGACGGCACGTCCACCGCGACGAGCGCCGAGGGCGTCCTGCACGTGCTGCACGGGCCCGTCGTCGACGTCCACCCCGTCGCCGTGACCGGGGTCGTCGGCGGCAGCGCGCTGCTCACCGCGGCCGCGCACGGCAACCCCGCGCCGACGGTCCAGTGGCAGACGTCGACCGACGGCACCACCTGGACCGACGTGCCCAGCGCGACCGACGTCTTCTGGACGCGCCTGCTGTCCGCGTCCGACGACGGCCTGCAGGTGCGCGCCCGCTTCACCGGCCACGGCGTCACCGACACCCACCCGGTGACGCTCACCGTCCAGGACGTGCCGACCGTCACCGACCCCCTCGCGACGACCGTCGACGCCGGCGGGACCGCCACGTTCACGGTCGGCGTCACCGGCCTGCCCACGCCGACCGTGCAGTGGCAGACGTCGACCGACGGCACCACGTGGACCGACGTCGCGGGTGCGACGGCGACGACGTACACGGTCACGGCGACCGACGCGCTCCACGGCTCGTCGTACCGGGCCGTCGCGACCAACGTGCGCGGCACCGCGACCTCCGCCGCCGCCACGCTCAGCGTCCGCACGCCGCCCACCGTGAGCTCCCCGGCCGACGTCGTCACGCGCCCCGGCGAGGACGCGACGTTCACCGTGACCGTCACGGGCCGACCCGCGCCGGACGTGGTGTGGGAGACCTCGACCGACGGCACCGCCTGGACGCCCGTCGCGGGCGCGACCGGCCCCACGCTGACGGTCACCGCCGACGCCGTGCCCGTGCTGCTCGCGCGGCTGCCCGCCGACGCGCAGGTCCTGCAGATCGGTGCGACGCGGCTGTTCGACTACGAGTCCGTCTACTTCGACACGCCCGACCTGCTCGCCTACCGGCTGTCGGCGACGCGTCGACGGCGGCGGTTCAAGGTCCGCACGCGCAGCTACCTCGACTCCGCGCAGTGCTGGCTCGAGGTCAAGACGCGCGGCGCCCGCGGTGCGACCGTCAAGGACCGGCTCCCGTACCACCTGCGCGACCGGCTCGACGTCGGCCCCGGGCGCTGGTTCGTCGACGGCACGCTCGACCAGCGCGGCGTCGACGTCGCGTCACCCCTCCCGCTGCACCCGACGCTCGTCACGCGCTACCTGCGCGCGACGCTGTGCCTGCCCCGCACCGCGAGCCGCGTCACCGTCGACACCGACCTCGCGTGGCACGACGGCGACCGGCTGCTGCGGCTGCGGCGGCTCGCGGTCGTCGAGACCAAGAACGGGTCCACCGCGTCCGACGTCGACCGCCTGCTGTGGGCGCACGGCCACCGACCCGTGCGCGTCTCGAAGTACGCGACGGGGCTCGCCGCGCTCCGGCCCGAGCTCGCGTCGCACCGCTGGCGCCGCACGCTGCACCGCCTCCACGCGCACGGCGAGCCGTCGTCGCCCGCCTGATGGCGCCCACCTGACCGCGCCCGTCCCGGCCGCACCACCGCGACCGGCAGACCGCACCGCCGCCGTCCGGGTCGACCGCACGGCACGCACCGACTGCTCCCTGGACCGCACCGACCGACCTTCGACGTCACGACGACGTCCCGACGCCTGGAGCGCCCATGTCGCACCCCACCCG
>NZ_JAAXOY010000542.1 GCF_012396155.1 Cellulomonas septica
GTGCGGCGGTTCCGGACGTCATCGTGTGGGCCCTTCCGTCGTAGGTGCCGCCGACTCATGGCAGGTCGGCTCGTGCAGGACCGTGTCCGCGTCGGGAGCCGTTGACCGCTCCGCCTTGGGGGTCGCCCGACTCCGCGTGCGTCACGGCCGCGAGGTCGTCGGCGAGCCGCGTGAGCCGCGCGCTCTGCTCCCGCAGCACGGCGAGCGTGTCCTCGTCGAGCGGCTGCACGCCGTCCTCGATCGCCTCGAGGTAGCCGGCGATGGTCGCGACGGGTGTGCGCACCTCGTGCGCGACGTCCGCGAGCAGCCGGGCACGCAGCCGGTCGGACTCGTGCAGGCGGGTCGCCATCGCGTTGAACGACCGGGCGAGGTCGTCGAACTCCGTGCCGAGCCCCGGTTCGGGGACCCGGGACTCGTAGGCACCCGCCCCGACCCGCGCGGCCGCGGTCGAGACCGTGGCGAGCGACCGGCCGATGCGGCGGTTGAGGACCACGCCGACGACCGCGGAGACCACCGCGGCGGCACCGAGCGCGAGCGCGAGCGACACGGTGCCCGCGTCCTGGAAGGCCTGCTCGGCGTGCACCACGGCGGCGTCGTGGTCGGCCATGCCCGCGCTCATCATGTGCTCGTGGAAGAGGCCCGGCCCGACGGCCGCCGCCACCAGCCACGCCGTCACGGCGGCGGTCGCGAGCACGACGACGAGCGCACCCACGAGCAGCGCGCCCAGGCCCCACGCCGCCGCACCGCGCCGCGCGCCGCGCGTCACGCACCCGTCCCGATCCGGTAGCCCACGCCGCGGACCGTCCGCACGTACCGCTGCGCCTCCGCGGTGTCGCCGAGCTTCTGACGCACGTGCAGGACGTGGACGTCGACGAGGTGCTCGTCGCCCACCCAGCCCGGACCCCAGACGAGGTCGATGAGCGCGCGGCGGCTGAGGACCCGTCCCGGGCGGTCCGCGAGCGCCGCGAGCACGTCGAACTCGGTGCGGGTCAGCGGTATCGCCTCACCCCCGCGGTCGACCTCGCGCGCGTCGACGTCGATCCGCAGGTCGCCGACCACGAGCAGGCGCCCGGCCGGCTCGGCCGCGGCCGCCGGTGCCGCACGTCGCGGGCGGCGCATGAGCGCGGCGACGCGCGCCATGAGCTCGCGCGGGCTGAACGGCTTGGTCACGTAGTCGTCGGCGCCGACGGAGAGGCCGACGACCGTGTCGAGCTCGTCGGCACGGGCGGTCAGCATGACGACGTAGCAGTCGGAGAACGTGCGCAGCCGCCGGCACACCTCGACGCCGTCGAGGCCGGGCAGGCCGAGGTCCAGGACGACGAGGTCGGGGTCCACCTCGCGCAGCACGTCGACCGCGAGCGCGCCGTCGTGGCACACCGTCGTCGCGTAGCCGTCGCGCTCGAGGTACCCCGCGACGAGGCGGGCCAGCGGTTCCTCGTCGTCGACGACGACGGCCCGGCGCGCGGGGGCGGACGGCGTGGTGCTCACGTCACCATCTTGTCCGGCACGACGCGTCGGACCCGGGACCTTCATCGAACCTTGATCCGACGACGAGCCGCCGTGCGGTGCGCGCGAGCGAGAGTGGCCGTCTCCGGGCGTCGAGCGAGGCGCCCGGGGGCACGCACCGCACCCGGAAGGACCCGTCCCGTGAGCACCACCGTCCGTCGCGCCGTCGGCGCGGCCGCCGCCCTGACCCTCGTCACCACCCTCGTCGCGTGCGCCGGCGGGGACCCGGCGGAGAGCGCCGCGGGACCGGACCGCCCGACGAGCACCACGCAGCCCGTCGACGCCCGTCACGACGAGACCGACACCTGGTTCGCGCAGATGATGGTCGTCCACCACGAGGGAGCGATCGAGATGGCCGAGCTGGCCGCCGACCGCGCCGTCACGCCGGAGGTGCGCGACCTCGCGCGGCGCATCGCCGACGCGCAGGGACCCGAGATCGCGCTGATGAGCGGCTGGCTCGCGGCGTGGGACGAGGACGCACCGGACGGGATGGACCACGGCGGGATGGACCACGGCGGGATGGACATGCACGGCATGGGCCAGGACGAGGCGATGGGGTCGCTCGACGGGCTGGAGGGCGTCGCGTTCGACCGCGCGTTCCTCGACCTCATGATCGCCCACCACCGCGGTGCCGTGACGATGGCGGAGACCGAGCTCGCCGACGGCACGCACCCCGACGCGATGCGGCTCGCGCGGACGATCGTCGACGACCAGACGGCGGAGATCACGGAGATGCAGAACCTGCTGAACGCGCTGTGAGCGGCGGTAACGAGGAGGCGTCCCGCGCGATCACGTACCGTCGTCCGGTGCCGCACGACGACTCCCCCGCCGACCGCCTTCCCGCGGACGGCAGCCTGCCCGGGCTGACCGCGTGCGCGCTGTGCGCCGGGGAGACGCTCGAGGGCGTCGACGACCTGCCCGGCGGCCAGGCGGAGCGGCT
>NZ_JAAXOY010000543.1 GCF_012396155.1 Cellulomonas septica
ACGGCGACGGCCTCGGCGTCGTCGAGCAGGAGCGGGGGTACGCGCGCACCGGCGCCGAGCCGGTAGCGGCCGGCGGGTCCGCGGACGGCGTCGACGGGGTAGCCCAGGTCGCGCAGGCGCGCGACGTCGTTGCGGACGGTGCGGTCGGTGACGTCGAGCCGCTCGGCGAGCTCGCCGCCGGACCAGTCGGGGCGTGACTGGAGCAGGCCCAGCAGGGTGAGCAGCCGGGCGGACGTGGTGGCCATGGGCCCTCCGGGACCTCGTCTCGGTACCGCCTCAGACACGCCAGATTCGGCGGGAGAAGCGGAAAGAACCGTTCCGGAACGGCTCCTAGCGTGAGGGTACCGAGCAGGACGAAGACCCCGCTCACGGACCCGCGGAGACCACCATGACCGCCACCCCGCTCCCGATCCGCCCGTTCGCCGTCCACGTCCCGGACGCCGACCTCGACGACCTGCACGAGCGGCTCGCGCGCACCCGCTTCGCCCCCGCCGCGCCCGACGACTCCTGGGAGTACGGCACCCCGCAGTCGTACCTGCGGGACATGGTCGCGCGCTGGACGACGTTCGACTGGCGGGCCGTGGAGGACCGGCTGAACGCGTACCCGGGCTTCGTCACGGAGATCGACGACCAGCCGCTGCACTTCCTGCACGTCCGCTCGGCGCACGCCGACGCGACGCCGCTGCTGCTCGCGCACACCTACCCGGGCTCGGTGCTCGACTTCCTCGGCATGATCGACGCGCTCGTCGACCCGACCGCGCACGGCGGCCGGCCGCAGGACGCGTTCCACGTGGTCGTCCCGTCGATGCCCGGCTTCGGCTTCTCGACGCCTCTCGCCGGGGCGGGCTGGACGATGGCACGCGTCGCACGCACCTACGACACGCTCATGCGCGGGCTCGGCTACGACTCCTACGGCGTGCACGGCAGCGACGGCGGCGCGATGGTGGGCCGCGAGCTCGCGATCCTCGACCCCGACGGCTTCCGCGGCGCGCACGTGCTGCAGCTGTTCTCGTTCCCGACGGGTGCGCCGGGGGAGATGGACGGCTTCGGCCCGCAGGAGTACGCCGCGCTCGCGCACATGCAGTGGTTCCAGTCGGTCGGCGCGTACAACACGATGAACGCGTCGCGCCCGCAGACCGTCGCCGCGGGCCTCGCCGACTCACCGGTCGCGACGCTCGCGTACCACGAGCTCTTCGAGAGCTTCGGCAACGGCACCTCGCTCGTCACCGCCGACCAGGTGCTCGCGCAGGCCAGCCTCTACTGGCTCACCAACACGTACGCCACGGCCGTGCGGTACCACTACGCCGAGCAGCGCTCCGGCGCCGAACCGGTCGTCAGCACCGGCCGTCTCGGGGTCGCGGTGTTCAAGGACGACTTCCAGACGATCCGCAGCCTCGCCGAGCGCGACAACGCCCGCATCGAGCACTGGACCGAGCACCCGCGCGGCGGGCACTACGCGGCGCTCGAGGTCCCGCAGGACGTCGTCGACGACCTGCGCGTGTTCTTCGCCTGATGCCCCCGACGACACCAGGTCAAGGGACGGTGGCCCGCGTCATGGGCCACCGCCCCTCGTCGGGCCGGCCGGCCGGGCCGCGGTCAGCGCTCGCGGACGCCGTGCGCGGTGAGGCCGGCCAGCGCCGCGGCAGCGCGCCCCTGCTTCACGCGGTACATCGCCGCGTCCGCGTCGCGCATGACGTCGTCCGCGGTGCCCGGGACCCGCTCGCTCGTCGCGATGCCGACGCTCACCCCGACCTGCACGGTCGTCCCGCCGACGTCGAGGGGCTCGAGCAGCGCGCGGCTCAGGCGTTCGGCGACGGCCGTCGCGTCGGCCGTCGACGACATGCCGTCGAGCAGGACGACGAACTCGTCGCCGCCGAGCCGCGCCGCGAGGTCGTTGGCGCGCACGGCGCGGCTGATCCGTCCCGCGACGGCGACCAGCACCTCGTCCCCGACCGCGTGCCCGAGCGAGTCGTTGACCTCCTTGAACCCGTCGAGGTCCAGGAACAGCACGCCGAAGTGGTAGTGCGTGTGGTGCTGGGCGCGGGCCACGCTGCGCTGCAGCTGCTCGGTGAACAGCGCGCGGTTGGGCAGCCCGGTGAGCGGGTCGTGCAGCGCGGCGCGGCGCAGCTGCTCCTCCTTGTGCCGCAGCTCGAGCGCGACCGTGAGCAGGGCCGTGCACTGGTAGGGGCTCTCGCGTCCGTTCTCGACGCCGGTCTGCAGCGGGCCGACGAACGTGAGCAGACCCCAGTCGCTGTCGTTGACCTTCGCTGGGACCACGAGCACGACGTCCTCGGGGTCGCGCGCGAGCGCGATCACGTCGCGCGGCGGGAACGACCGGACGCCGGTCCGGCGTGCGACCGGGCTCGACGCGACGGCAGCCGCCGCGTCGCCGTCGGGGGAGCGCTCGTACGTGCCGGTCACGCGGAGCGTCCGCGCGTCCGGGTCGGGCACGGACCGCTCGCCGGTCGTCCAGAGCCCGAG
>NZ_JAAXOY010000544.1 GCF_012396155.1 Cellulomonas septica
AACCTGCGCGTCCCGCCCGGGACCGACGCCCGCACCGCACGCGACGCGCTCGTCGCGCACGTGCTCGACGTCGCGCCCTGGGGCGCGCGCGTCACGGTCGAGACCGAGCCCGTGGGGCAGCCGTTCCGCGCGCGCACCGACGGGCCGGTGTTCGCGACCCTGTCCCGCGCGCTCGCGGATGCGTTCGACGCACCGACCGTCACCGCGGGGCAGGGCGGCTCGATCCCGCTGTGCAACGTCTTCGCCGAGACGCTCCCGGACGCCGCCGTCGTGCTCCTGGGCGTCGAGGAGCCGGCGTGCCTCATCCACGCGCCGAACGAGTCCGTCGACCCCGGGGAGATCGAGCGGCTCGCGGTGGGCGAGGCGCTCTTCCTCGCGCGCCTCGCCGATCAGCCGCACTGACGACCCGGGCGATCTCGGGGGGCGCGGGTCGACGCTTCGGCGTCAGGCGAGCGGGGCCTGCCAGGTCAGGAGCGTGCCGCGCCCGTCGGGCGACGCGCCGAGCGTGAACGACCCGCCGTGCTGCCGTGCGCGCGAGGCGAGGTTGCCGGTGCCCGATCGGCGGTCGCGACGCTCCGGCAGTCCGGTGCCGTCGTCCTGGACCTCGACGAGCACGCGCCCGAGCGGGCCGGTGCCGTCGACGGAGATGCGGACCGTGACCGACGACGCGTGCGCGTGCCGGGCGGCGTTGGCGAGACCCTCGCGCACGACGGCCACGACGTCGTCCGTGAGCTGCTGGCCGACGCGGTCGTCGAAGCGGTCCTCCTCGAACGGGTCGTCGGACAGGCCGCTGCCGTCGAGCGACAGGATCACCGACGGCGCGAAGCCGAGGCCGGTGCGCGCGAGCGACGCCTCGCGGCGCAGCCGCTCGACCAGGCCCGTCGCGGCGTCGGGGTCGCGCAGCGCGTAGACGATCTCGCGGATCTGCCGCACGGACGAGTCGACGTTGTCGAGCGCGTCGTCGACGATGCTCAGCAGCTCGCTCGGGTCGACACCGCGCGCCGCACGACGCTTGACCGTCTCGAGCTGCATGCCGGTCGCGAAGAGCTGCTGGATCGCGAGGTCGTGCAGGTCGCGCGCGATGCGTTCGCGCTCGTCGAGCAGCGCCGCGACGTCCTGCGCGTGCCGGGCCTCCGCGAGCACGTAGGCGAGGGCCGCCTGCGAGGCGAACGACTCGGCGGTCGCGAGGTCGCCGTCCTCGAACGGCGGCTCGCCGATGCGGCGCAGCAGGATGAGCACGCCCACCCCGCGGCCGGACGTCTGCATCGGGGCGTACATCGCGGACCCGAACGCGCGCATCGCGGGCACCTTGACGCTGCGCGACTGCGACAGCGACGGCGTGAGCAGGCCCTTGCCCTCGGTCATCACGGTCCACGCACGACCGCCCTCGGGCATGACCGTGCCCATGAGCTTGTCGGCGTCGTGCCCGTCGACGAGCTCGATGAGGAGGCGGCCGCCGAGCCCGGGCAGCGCGAGGGCCGCGGTGTCGGCGTGCGCGACCTCGCGGGCGGTCGCGGCGATGTGCTCGAGGGCCTCCTCCTCGTCGATGCCCTCGAGCAGCATGGTCGTGATGTCCTGCCCCGCGCGCAGCCAGTGCTCCCGGCGCGAGGACTCGGCGTAGAGCTGCGCGTTCGCGACCGCCACGCCGGCCGCGGCGGCGAGCGAGATGACCGTGCTCTCGTCGCCGTCGGTGAAGCCGCCCTCCTTCTCGGACAGGTAGAGCTGCCCGTAGATGCGCTCGCCCGTGCGCACGGACGCGCCGAGGAACGAACCCATGGGCGGGTGGTTCGCCGGGAACCCGCGGAACGCCGGGTGGTGCGTGAGGTCGTCGAGCCGCAGCGCGCCCTCGATCGGGATCTGGCCGAGCACGCCGAGCGCGTGCGGTGCGGTGCCGAGCATGCGGGCCACGGCGGTCGGCACGCCCGCGTAGACGAAGGTCGTCGACGTGCCGGTGGGGTCGAGGACGTTGATCGCCGCGTACCGGGCGCCGGTGAGCTCGGCGCTGACCTGCACGAACCGGTTGAGGACCGACGGGAGGTCGAGCTGCGCGGCGACCGACAGGATCGCGTCGAGCAGGTCCGCGACGCCGTCGCCGGTGAGGTCGACGATCTCCTCGGAGTGGACCTCGCTCAGCACGCCGCGCGCGAACGGCGTCCCGACGACGGGACGCTCCACGGGCGGACGCTCAGCCATGCGTCGCGCCGCCGACCTGCCCCACGCGGGATCGCGCACCGTCGCCCTCCCCGGCGTCGCCCTGCTCGCTGTCCAGGGCCACACGGTAGCCCGGGACCCGCGCGAGCAGGTCGTCGTGGGAGCCGCGCGCCGCGACGGCGCCGTCCTCGAGCCACAGGACCTCGTCGGCCTCGGCGAGGGCCGAGACGCGGTGGGTCACGAGGAGCACGCCGCGCCGGCCGCTGCGCGCCTCGTCGAGCAGCATGCCGACCAGGCGGTCCGCGGTCGCCGCGTCGAGGTGCTCGG
>NZ_JAAXOY010000545.1 GCF_012396155.1 Cellulomonas septica
GCAGCCCGCGCCCGAGCCGGCGCGCGCGGAGGCCTGACGCGGCGGCTGTGCCGGTCGACGGCCGGGTCGGGTGGTACCACGCCCGCTCCGGCCGTCTGCTGTCGTCAGCCCGCGGCGGGCACCGGGCGGTACGTCAGGAGCGTGCTGCCCGCCGGGAACGCGCGGACGGAGAGCCGCTCGAGCGCCGTGCCGTCGGCGCCGTCGAGGAACCGCCGCCCCGACCCCAGGACGACCGGCTGCACGACCACGCGCAGCTCGTCGAGGACCCCGGTGGGCAGCAGCGAGGCCACGAGCGTCGACGAGCCGAACACGGCGACGTCCTTGCCCGGCTGCTCCTTGAGCGCGCGCAGCCGCCCCACGACGTCGTCGGCGACGAACTCGGTCGGGCCCCACGGGTGCGTGCTCAGGGTCCGCGACGGCACGACCTTCGGCAGGTCGTTCATGAAGCCCGCCACGACGGGGTCGTCCCGGTACGCCTCGGGTGTCGGCCAGTACGACGCCATGAGCTCGAACGTGCGGCGCCCCATGACGATGGTGTCGATCGCGTCGCCCTGCGCGGCGGAGTACCGCTCGAGCTCGTCGTCGGTCGTGAACCAGTCGAGGCTGCCGTCGGGTGCGGCGTGGAAGCCGTCGAGGGACACGAGGACGTAGGCGTAGACGGTGCGCACGGGCGCCTCCCGGGTGTCGGGCCGGGCGGGGTCACGCGGACGCGCGACCGCCCGGCGGGTCGTCACCAGGATCGACCCGACCGGGCGGCCGGACTCGTCGGGGTGCGCCCGGCCGGTGCGGTCGACCGGTCGGGCGCGGGGGTCACGCCTGCGGCGGGCGCGTCATGCTCAGGACATCGAGGGCCGCGTCGAGCTGCTCCTCGGTGACCTCGCCGCGCTCGACGTAGCCGAGGTCGACGACGGCCTGCCGGATCGTCAGGCCCTTCTTCACCGCGTGCTTCGCGATCTTCGCGGCGGCCTCGTACCCGATGACGCGGTTGAGCGGCGTGACGATCGACGGCGACGACTCGGCGAACGCGCGGGCCCGCTCCTCGTTCGCCTCGAGGCCCGCGACGGTCTTGTCGGCGAGCACGCGGCTCGCGTTGGCGAGCAGGCGGATCGACTCGAGCACCGCGGACGCGATGACGGGGATCTGCACGTTGAGCTCGAACGAGCCCGACGCACCGGCCCACGCGACGGTCGCGTCGTTGCCGACGACGCGCGCGGCGACCATGAGCACGGCCTCCGGGACCACCGGGTTGACCTTTCCGGGCATGATCGACGACCCGGGCTGCAGGTCGGGGATGAACAGCTCGCCGAGGCCCGTGTTCGGGCCCGAGCCCATCCAGCGCAGGTCGTTGCAGATCTTCGTGAGGCTCACGGCGATCGTGCGCAGCGCGCCCGACAGCTCGACGAGGCCGTCGCGCGACGACTGCGCCTCGAAGTGGTCGCGCGCCTCGCTCAGCGGCAGCCCGGTGTCCTCGCGCAGCAGCTCGATGACCCGCTGCGGGAAGCCGGCGGGCGTGTTGATGCCGGTGCCGACGGCCGTGCCGCCGAGCGGGACCTCCGCGGCGCGGGGGAGCGCGGCCTGCAGCCGCTCGACGCCGTACCGGACGGCGGCGGCGTACCCGCCGAACTCCTGGCCCAGCGTCACCGGGGTCGCGTCCATGAGGTGCGTGCGGCCCGACTTCACGACGGTCGCCCACGCGTCGGCCTTGTCCTGCAGCGCCGCGGCGAGGTGCTCGAGCGCGGGGACGAGGTCGCGGACGACGCCCGCGGTGGCCGCGACGTGCACCGACGTCGGGAAGACGTCGTTCGACGACTGCGACGCGTTGACGTGGTCGTTCGGGTGCACGTCCGCCCCGAGGCCGCGGGTCGCGAGCGTCGCGAGCACCTCGTTCGTGTTCATGTTCGAGCTCGTGCCCGAGCCGGTCTGGTAGACGTCGACGGGGAAGTGCGCGTCGTGCACGCCGGAGGCGACCTCGTCGGCGGCCGCGACGATCGCGTCGGCGACGTCCTGCGGCAGCACGCCGAGCTCGGCGTTCGCGCGCGCGGCGGCCTTCTTGATCCGGGCGAGCGCCTCGATGTGACCGCGCTCGAGGGTGCTGCCGGAGATCGGGAAGTTCTCGACGGCCCGCTGCGTCTGCGCGCGGTAGAGCGCGGCCGCGGGGACCCGGACCTCGCCCATCGTGTCGTGCTCGATCCGGAACTCGGGCGACGACGACGTGCCCGTGACAGGTGCGGAAGTCATGCGGTCCATCCTGCCGCACGGCGCCGGGGCGCCGGACGCGTGACGATGGCCACATGACGTCCCCGACGCCCGCGTGCCCGGCCGAGCGGTTCCTCGAGCACGGCCGCCTGGTGCGCACCCCGCGCCGCCTCGACGACCGCACGCTCGTCCTCGAGCACCTGGCCGCGCGGCTGCTCGCCCCGGGCGAGGCCGCACCC
>NZ_JAAXOY010000546.1 GCF_012396155.1 Cellulomonas septica
AGCTTCTCGTCGGTGATGACGAAGCCCCGGTCGAGCGTGATGCCCTGCTCCTCGTAGCCGACGCCCGACGTGCGGGGTCCGCGGCCGACGGCGACGAGCGCGGTGACGGAGTCGAGGAAGTGGCCGAGCGGGCCGCCGGACTCGACCGAGCCGTCGCGCGTCACGAACGCGTAGACGTTCGGGGAGGACTCGATCATCTCGAGGTACACCGCGACCATCGCACGCAGGCCCTCGCGCGGCGTCGGCGAGACGCGCAGGACGCCCTCGAGCGCGCCCTGGATCTGCAGCACGACGGCCTCGGCGACGGCGATCTGCAGGCCGGTCTTGTCGGTGAAGTAGCGGTAGACGATCGACTTCGAGGTGCCGGCCGCGGCCGCGATCTCCTCCATCGACACGTCCGGGCCGTGGTGGTGGACGGTGCGGCGGGCGATGCGGACGAGCTCGGCGCGGCGGGCCTCGCGGTGGTCCGCCCAGCGGGTCGAGCGGCCGTCGACGGGCAGGTCGTGCGCGTCGGGCAGGGCGCGGTCGCCCGGTGGCGGGGTTCCGGCGTCAGGGCGCAGGAGCGTGGGTGGCGTCGTCGTCGACGGCCCTCGTGTGATGGGGCTCACGAAACCGAAGGTATCAGGTACTGTGGGTTTCGGACACCACTTCGGGACGTAGGTCCCTCGCGCACCGGCACGAGGGCCGTCCGAGCTCGAGCGACGATGCGAGAGGAACCAAGCCGTGGCCCCCTCCCCCCGCAAGACCCCTGCGGACACGCCGACGACACCCGGGACGCGCCGCGCGCTCGTGCTCGGCGGCAACCGGATCCCGTTCGCCCGCGCCGGCGGCGCGTACGCCCACGCGAGCAACCAGGACATGCTGACCGCCGCGCTCGACGGGCTCGTCGCGCGGTACGGCCTGCAGGGCGAGCGCATCGGCGAGGTCGCCGCCGGTGCCGTGCTCAAGCACTCGCGCGACTTCAACCTCACGCGCGAGGCCGTGCTCGGCTCGGCGCTCGCGCCCACGACGCCCGCGTACGACGTCCAGCAGGCGTGCGCGACCGGCCTCGAGTCGGTCGTCGGGCTCACGAACAAGATCCGCCTCGGCCAGCTCGACTCCGCCATCGCGGGCGGCGTCGACACCACGTCCGACGCGCCCATCGCCGTGAGCGACCGGCTGCGCCGCACGCTGCTCGACCTGTCCCGCGCGCGCTCCGTCGGGCAGCGGCTCGCGGTCGCGTCGCGCATCCGCCCCAAGGACCTCGCGCCCGCCGCGCCCCGTACCGACGAGCCGCGCACCGGCCTGTCGATGGGCGAGCACCAGGCGCTCACGACCGCGCAGTGGGGCATCACGCGCGAGGCGCAGGACGAGATCGCCTACGCGTCGCACCAGCGCCTCGCGGCCGCGTGGGCCGACGGGTTCTTCGACGACCTCGTCACGCCGTTCCGCGGCCAGACCACCGACGGCAACCTGCGCGCCGACACGTCGCTCGAGAAGCTCGCGAAGCTCAAGCCCGTGTTCGGGCTCGGGCTCGACACGCCCGCGACGATGACGGCCGGCAACTCGACGCCGCTCACCGACGGCGCGTCGACCGTCCTGCTCGGCTCGGACGAGTGGGCCGCCGCGCACGACCTCACGCCGCTCGCGGTCGTCGTCGACGCCGAGGCCGCCGCGGTCGACTTCGTGCACGGCGTCGACGGATTGCTCATGGCGCCCGTCTTCGCGG
This sequence comes from Cellulomonas septica, assembly GCF_012396155.1. Lineage (GTDB taxonomy): Bacteria > Actinomycetota > Actinomycetes > Actinomycetales > Cellulomonadaceae > Cellulomonas > Cellulomonas septica. The sequence continues at coordinate 1,709 of NZ_JAAXOY010000546.1, forward strand.
TCCCGCGCCTGCTGGCCCGCAACGGCCTGACCCTCGACGACCTCGACTACGTCGAGATCCACGAGGCGTTCGCGTCGACGGTCCTCACGACGCTCGCCGCGTGGGAGTCGGAGCAGTTCGGCAAGGAACGGCTGGGGCTCGACGGGGCGTTCGGCTCGGTCGACCGGGCGCGGCTCAACGTGCACGGGTCCTCGCTGGCCGCGGGCCACCCGTTCGCCGCGACCGGCGGGCGGATCGTCGCCACGATCAGCAAGGAGCTGCACCGCCGCAAGCAGGCCGAGGGACGCCCCGTGCGGGCCCTGGTGTCCGTGTGCGCGGCCGGCGGGCTCGGCCTCACCGCGATCCTCGAGGCGGCGTGACCATGACCGACACCTACCTCAACCTCGTCAACAGCGGCGTCACGAAGAAGATCGCCAAGCAGCTCGGCCTCCCCCAGCCGACGCCGCTGCGCCGTCACCGCCCCGGCTCGCCGCTCGTCGACGGGCCCGTCCTGGTGCTGGGCCGCGACGACGACGCGGACGCGCTCGCCGCGGTGCTGTCCGGACCGGCGGGCGGCGCCCCCGGTGCGACGGTCCTCGACGGCTGGGACCTCGAGGTGCACCGGCACGCCACGCCCGACACCCGGTACGCGGCCGTCGTGCTCGTCCTCACGGGTGTGACCCACCCCGACCAGCTCGCGGAGCCGGTCCTCGCGGCGGCGGCGACGTTGAAGGGGCTGGCCCGCGGGGGTCGCGTCGTCACCGTGTCGCGGGAGGCGGGC
>NZ_JAAXOY010000547.1 GCF_012396155.1 Cellulomonas septica
CTCCGCGTGCGCCGCGCCGACGAGGTCGACGAGCCGCATGCCCAGCGCGCGGCACACCGCGACCAGCACCTCGGACGACGCCTCCTTGCGGCCGCGCTCGATCTCCGACAGGTAGGCGACCGAGACGCGTGCGTCGACGGCGACGTCGCGCAGGGTGCGGCCCTGGTCTTCGCGGCGCTCGCGGAGGATCGCGCCGACGAGCCGCCGGAGCAAGGGCTCGACGCGGTGCTCGACGAGGTGGCCGGTCGTCCCGGTGCCGCTCGCGGCCGGGTGCGCGACCCGGTGAGGTCGGGCCGTCAGCTCGTGCGTCATGGGGGCTCCCGTCGTCGTCGCGCCTGTCCGCCACGCTAGACCCGGGTCACCGGCGCGCGGGTGGGTGTCGTGTCTGCCCTCAGCGGACAGGCGCGCGACGCACGTGGGACGGCGCGGTCAGACGGTGACCGTCGCCCGCCGACCGAGCGCTGCGAGGGCCCGCGTCTGCCGGTCCGCGTCGGGGGCGACCTCGAGCGCCGGCCCGCAGACGCCGCTCGCGTAGATCATGTCGCCCATCGCCGCGACCATGCCCTCGATGACGTCGAGGTCGGCGTCGTCGAACGCGTAGGCGCGGCCGTCGGCGGCCGTGACGTCCCAGCGGTGGGCGACCATGTCGAACCCGTAGAACATGTCGACCGTGGCGCCGACCGTCGTCGTCGACCCGAGGCTGTCGTACTCGCGGTCGACGAAGCCCGGTCGGGCGAGGACGTCTCGCACCTCGGCCGTGTGGGTGCGCCACGCGGCGGCCGGGTCGGCCAGGTCGGGGCGCGGTCCGAGGTCGGCGCCGTGCGTCGTGAGGAAGTCGCGCTGGGTGTCGACGAGGTGGGCGACGACGTCGCGTCCCGTCCACCCCGCGCAGGGGGAGGGGGCGTCCCAGGACGACGGGGCGATCGCGTCGAGGGTCGCCTGCATGCCGTCGGCGCGGCGGGCGTAGGTCTGCAGGGTCGGGTTGTCGGTCATGACTGCGACGCTAGGCGGCGAGGGGAGGGGTGGCTTGATGAAACCCGACAGCGCGGCGGGCGGTGCTGCACGGCCCGAGCCTCGTGCGGTCGGCGGCGCGGCCGTCGACGAGGTCGAGCGCGCGCACCTCGTCGACCCGGCGGACCGGTCGTTCCGCATCGGACGGTGGGCGCCCGAGCCCGACCTCGCGGACCTGGTGCGGCGGTACTGGGTGCCGACGTGGCACGTGCCCGGCGGCGGGTCGGCCGTGCAGCAGGTGCTGCAGTACCCCGTCTGCCTGGTGGTGGTCGCGGATGCGTACGCGCGGTTCTACGGGGTCGCCCCCGGGCTCTCGACGACGACGCTCACCGGCAGCGGGTGGGCGGTGGGCGTGCTGCTGCAGCCCGCGGCGGGCGCGCTGCTGACCGGTGGGACGGTCGGGGCGTGGACCGGCCGGCACGGTGACCTCGGGCCGGCGCTCGCGGCGACGACTCCCTCGACCGACACGGACACGCTGGTGACGCGCGTGCGAGCGGAGGTGGCGCCCGACCCGACCGACGAGTCGCGGCAGCGGGCCGCGACCGACCTGGTCGGGGACTTCCTGCGGCGGTGGCTGCCCGTGGACGAGGAAGGGCTGCAGGTGAACGCGATCGTCGATGCCGTCGAGCACGACCCCGAGCTGCTGCGCGTCGCCCAGCTGTGCGACCGGTTCGGCATGACGGAGCGGTCCTTGCAGCGCCTGACGCGGCGACGGCTGGGGCTGTCGCCGAAGTGGCTGGTCCAGCGTCGTCGGCTGCACGAGGCGGCAGGGCTGCTGCGCGCGGGCGGCACGACCGTCGCCGACGTCGCCGCGCGGCTCGGGTACGCCGACGAGCCGCACCTGTCCCGTGACTTCCGCCGCGTCACGGGCATGACGCCGGGCGCGTTCGCTTCCCGGTACGCGGCGGAGTCGGCGGGGGTCTGACGCTGGGCACGGCGTGGGCCTACGCGCCCGTCACCATCCACGCGGTGCCGCGGGCGCGCCAGCCGGTGGTCAGGGCCCTGGCCAGCATGAAGACGCCCGCGAACGCCGCCCAGAGCCAGGCGAGTCCGGCGACGCCGTCGGGTGCCCACGCGCGCACGGCCAGTGCGACCGGCACGTAGGCGACGAGCGTGAGGACGCCCGCCCAGGCGAGGAACCGCCCGTCGCCCGCGCCGATCAGGACGCCGTCGAGCACGAACACCCACCCGGCCATCGGCATGGTCACGGCCGCGACGACGAGGGCCACGACGGCGGCGCGCTGCACGTCGGGGTCCGTCGTGAACGCCCGGACGTAGAGCCACGACGCGCCGCCGAGCACGAGGCCGAGGACCGCTCCCGCCTCGTGCACTGCCCAGGTGCCCATGGGGTGGTCGAGCAGTCGCTCGTCGAAGCCCGCCCGGACGAGGTCCGCCAGACACGCGGGTCGGTGGAGCGGGACGGCACGTCCGTCCGGACCGGGCC
>NZ_JAAXOY010000548.1 GCF_012396155.1 Cellulomonas septica
CGGTCGTGGCGAGCGCGGGCGCCTGCTCGCGCAGGCGGGCGGCGTCGATCGTGGCGGCGATGCGGTGCAGGACGGCGGCCGCGTCGTCGATGTCGTCGGGTGCCCAGTCGCCGAAGACGGCCTGCATGGCGCCGTCGCGGACGTCGAGCATGCGGGCGGCGAGGGCCTCGCCGTCGGCGGTGAGCCGCAGCGTGCGGGCGCGGCGGTCGTCGGGGTCGACGGTCCGCTCGACCCAGCCCTCGTCGACGAGGTGGCTCACCTGGCGGCTCGCGACCGAGACGTCGACGCGCATGGCGTGCGCGATCTCGCCGACGCCGAGCGCGCCGCGGCGGGCGAGCAGGCGGATGAGCGGGACCTCGCCGCGCGAGCAGGGGAACTGCTTCGACATGACGTGGGACGCCTCGCGCAGCGAGCGGGTGAGCTCCTCCATGGCGCGCAGCAGGAGACGCGTGGGCGTCTCGGGTGCGTCGGTGGTGCCGGTCATGGGGTGCTCCTTGGTTGCGTGACGCAAAGACTGTAGGGCACAGCATTTGCGCGAGGCAACTTATTCCGCGAACCGCCGTGCCGGCCCGACGAAGGCCCCCGGCGCGTGGTGCGCCAGGGGCCTCCGGGACGTGCGGGTCGCGTCAGCGGGTCGTACTGGCCGTCCCGCGCGCCCGCCGCTCGACCTTGACGGACTCCATGTCCTCGAGCTGCACGCCCTTCGTCTCCGGCACCTTGAACAGCGTGAAGAAGAAGGACAGCGTCGCGAAGATCGCGTACATCAGGTAGGGGATGGACGCGCCGAACCGGTCCAGCATCGGCGGGAACGAGATCGTGATGAGGAAGTTCGCGATCCACTGCGCCATCGCGGCCACGCCCAGCGCGGCGGCGCGGATGCGGTTCGGGAACATCTCGCCGAGGAGCACCCACACCAGCGGGCCCCACGTGGCGCCGAAGAACACGACGAACGCGTTCGCCGCGACCAGCGCGATCGTGCCCCACGAGCCCGTCAGCGTCAGGTCGTCGCCCGTCCCGGTCGACTGCGTGAAGGCGATCGACATCACCGCGAGCGACACCGCCATGCCGGCCGAGCCGATGAGCAGCAGCGGACGGCGACCGATCTTGTCGATCAGCGCGATCGCGATGAACGTCACCGCGACGTTCGTCACCGACGTGATCGTCGAGACCATGAACGCGTCGGACTCGTCGAAGCCGACGGCCTGCCACAGCGTCGTCGAGTAGTAGAAGATCACGTTGATGCCGACGAACTGCTGGAACACCGACAGCAGGATGCCGACCCAGACCACGGGCAGGAGCCCGAACCGCGGGCCGCGCAGCGTCGCCTGGTCCTCGAGCTTCTTGTCCGACTCGATCGTGCGCTCGATCTCGTGCACGCGGGCCGCCGCGTCCTCGTCGGGCCCGAGGACGTCCGACAGGATCTTCTGCGCCTCGTCACGCCGGCCGCGCGCGACCAGGTAGCGCGGCGACTCGGGGATCATCAGCGCGAGGATCCCGTAGACCGTCGCGGGGACCACGGCGACCAGGAACATCCACCGCCACGCCTCGAGCCCGAACCACAGCTCCTCCGACGCGCCGCCCGCCGACGTCGCCAGCAGCTGGTCGGACAGCAGGGCGGCGAAGATGCCGAGCGTGATCGCGAGCTGCTGGAGCGAGCCCAGCCGCCCGCGCATGGCCGCCGGAGCGATCTCGGCGATGTACGCCGGCGCGATGACCGACGCGATGCCGATGCCCACGCCCGCCATGAACCGCCACAGGATCAGGTCCCAGACGCCGAACGCGATCGCCGACAGGATCGACGACACGAAGAAGAGGACCGCACCGAAGAACATGACCTTCGTGCGACCCCAGTGGTCGGCGAGCTTGCCGCCGGACCAGGCGCCGAGCGCGCAGCCGAGCAGCGCGACGGCGACGGCGAACCCCTGCAGGGCGGACCCGAGGTCGAACTGCTCCCCGATCGCGTCGACCGCACCGTTGATGACGGAGCTGTCGAACCCGAAGAGGAAGCCACCGACCGCCGCCGCGACGGCGAGGGCGATGGCCTTGTTGTGGTGCGGGTGGCGCACCTCGGATCCTCCTGCCGCCCCCTGCGGCGGCCGTGTCGCGTCGGACATCGTGTGGCACCTCCGTCACTCGTCGGGGCCGTCCCGAGGAGTGAGAACCACTGTGGCCCCACCTGCACAGACACGCATGTCGAGCCCCGGCACCTGCCCCGGACGGGCGACGGGCGGCGCGCGCGACGTCCGCCGCGACGAGGCAAGATCGTCCGACGGGTGAGCGCCGGCCCCGCGGCCCGCCCGTGGAGGAGGTGCGCGATGACCGGTCCGACCAGCGGCGACGAGCCCCGTCGACCGCGTCGCCCCGCGATGCTCGACCCGCAGCAGGCGGACGCGATCCCCGGCGACCT
>NZ_JAAXOY010000549.1 GCF_012396155.1 Cellulomonas septica
ACCCGCGGCCGAAGAGCGCCTGGCTCGCCGCGACCACCTTGTCCGCCGCGGCGGTGCCGTGCACGAGCGACGTGACGTCGTGCGCCAGCGCGCGCTGCGCCTCGCGGGCGGCCGGCCGCTGGACGACCGCGTCGGCGAGCTCCTCGATCTGCTCCTGCGAGCGGAACGTGAAGATCTTCAGGTACTTCACGACGTCGGCGTCGTCGGCGTTGAGCCAGAACTGGTAGAAGGCGTACGGCGTCGTGAGCTCGGGGTCGAGCCACACGGTGCCGGCCTCGGTCTTGCCGAACTTGGTGCCGTCGGCCTTGGTCACGAGCGGCGTCGTCAGCGCGTGGACCGCGGTGCCCTCGACCTTGCGGATGAGCTCGACGCCCGACAGCAGGTTGCCCCACTGGTCGCTGCCGCCCGTCTGGAGCGTCACGCCGTGCCGGCGGTGCAGCTCCAGGAAGTCCATGCCCTGCAGGATCTGGTAGCTGAACTCGGTGAAGCTGATGCCCTGCTCGCTGTTGAGCCGGCGGGCCACGGTGTCCTTGGCGAGCATCGTGCCGAGGCGGAAGTGCTTGCCGACGTCCCGCAGGAAGTCGATCGCGGACAGCGGCGCGGTCCAGTCGAGGTTGTTCACCATGGTCGCGGCGGCCGGGCCGTCGAACCGCAGCAGCGGCTCGATCTGGCGGCGGATGCGCTCGACCCAGCCGGCGACGATCTCCGGGGAGTTGAGGGTGCGCTCCCCCGTCATCTTCGGGTCGCCGATGAGCCCGGTCGCGCCGCCGACGAGCGCCAGCGGGCGGTGACCGGCGTCCTGGAGGCGGCGCACGGTGAGGATCTGGACCAGGTTGCCGATGTGCAGGCTCGGGGCGGTCGGGTCGAAGCCGCAGTACAGCGTCACCTGGCCGTCCGAGAGGGCGGCACGCTGCGCGTCCAGCTCGACCCGGCGGACCTGCTGTGAGCGTCGTCGTCCTCGACCTCGGCAACGTCCTCGTGCGGTGGGACCCGTACGGGGCGTACGCGGGGCGCATGGCGCGCGCCGACGTCGACCGGTTCTTCGCCGACGTGGACTTCGCGGCGCTCAACCACCGGCAGGACGCCGGCCGGCCCTGGGCGGAGGCGCGCGAGGCCGTGCGCGCGACGCACCCGCAGCACGTCCACGCGCTCGACCTCTACGTGCGGCACTTCGCCGACACCCTCGCCGGACCCGTCCCGGGCACCGCCGACGTCGTCCGCGACCTGTCCGCGGCCGGTGTGCGCCTCCTCGGCCTGACCAACTGGTCCGCGGAGACGTTCCACCACGCCGCCCCCGCGGCACCCGCGATCGGCTTGCTCGAGGGCGTGCTCGTGTCGGGGGAGGTGGGGCTCGCCAAGCCCGACCCGGCCATCTTCCGCCTGCTCGCGCAGCGGTTCGGCGTCGACCCCGCCGAGGCGGTGTTCGTCGACGACTCGGCGGCCAACGTCACCGCCGCCCGCGAGGTCGGGTTCGACGGGATCGTCTTCACCGACGCGACCGCGCTGCGCCGCGACCTCGTCGCACGCGGCCTGCTCGACGCGGGAGCCGACGCCGCCGCCACCTAGGATCGTCCGCATGCGACTGCTCTTCGCCGGAACCCCCGCGGCCGCGGTGCCGTCGCTCGAGGCGCTCCTCGCGTCCCGTCACGACGTCGTCGCCGTCCTCACCCGACCGGACGCTCGCTCGGGCCGCGGCCGCACCCTGCACCCCAGCCCCGTCAAGGAGCGCGCGCTCGACGCGGGCGTCGAGGTCCTCACCCCGCAGCGGCCCCGCGACGAGGAGTTCGTCGCCCGGCTGAAGGAGCTCGCCGTCGACGCGGCGCCCGTCGTCGCCTACGGCGCGATCCTGCCCGCGAGCGTCCTCGACGTCCCGACCCACGGCTGGGTCAACCTGCACTTCTCCGTCCTGCCCGCGTGGCGCGGCGCCGCGCCCGTGCAGCACGCCCTCATCGCGGGCGACGAGGTCACGGGCGCGACCACCTTCCGGATCGAGCAGGGCCTCGACACCGGACCCGTGTTCGGCACCCTCACGGAGACCGTGCGCCCCCGCGACACCGCCGGCGACCTGCTCGACCGCCTCTCGCACGCGGGCGCCGGCCTGCTCGTGCGCACGCTCGACGCCATCGAGGACGGCATCCTCAGCCCCGTCCCGCAGCCCGCCGACGGCGTGAGCCACGCCCCCAAGATCGAGGTCGACGACGCCCGCGTCCGCTGGACGCACCCCGTGCACGCCGTCGACCGCCGCATCCGCGGCTGCACGCCCGCACCCGGCGCGTGGACGACGCTCCCCGACGGCGCGCGGCTCGGGATCGGACCCGTCACGCCTCTGCCCGACGACAGCGCCCCGGCACCCGACGCGCTCGCCGAGCTCGTGCGCGCGGTCGGGCACGCGCGCTCGGTCGCCGTCGCGGGCGTCAAGCAGCGCACGTGGACCGACCCCGAGCGGCTG
>NZ_JAAXOY010000055.1 GCF_012396155.1 Cellulomonas septica
ACGGCTACGGGACGGTCGTCGTGCGCGGCGCGGTCGGCGAGCTCGTGCTGTTCGCGTTCGGGCGCGGCGCGGCCGCCGACGTGACGGTGCAGGGCGACCCGCAGGACGTCGAGATCCTCACCGACCGCCTGCCGGTCTGAGCCGCTGGTCCCCTGCGCGGCGCGCGCGCCGCGCCCCGCGGGCGGTGCGTCAGCGGACGACGACGCCCGCCGCGCGCAGCGCGTCCTTGACGTCGCGCACGGTCAGCTGGCCGAAGTGGAACACGCTCGCCGCGAGCACCGCGTCGGCGCCGGCCTTGGCCGCCTCGACGAAGTGCTGCACGGTCCCGGCACCGCCGCTCGCGACGAGCGGGATCCGCACCTCGCGGCGCACGTCGCCGATCATCTCGAGGTCGAAGCCGGCCTCGGTGCCGTCGGCGTCCATCGAGTTCAGCAGCACCTCGCCCGCCCCGAGCTCGGCGGCCCGCGCCGCCCACGCGACCGCGTCGAGGCCCGTGCCGCGCTTGCCGCCGTGCGTCGTGACCTCGTACCCGGAGTCGGTCCGCACGTCGCCCGTGACGCGGCGCGCGTCGATCGAGATGGTGAGGACCTGGCTGCCGAAGCGGTGCGCGATCTCGGAGATGAGCTCGGGCCGTGCGATCGCGGCGGTGTTCACGCCGACCTTGTCGGCGCCCGCACGCAGCAGCCGGTCGACGTCGTCGGTCGACCGCACGCCCCCGCCCACGGTGAGCGGGACGAAGATCTCCTCGGCCGTGCGGCGGACCACCTCGATCGTCGTGTCGCGACCGCCCGACGACGCGGACACGTCGAGGAACGTCACCTCGTCCGCGCCCTCGGCGTCGTAGCGGCGCGCGAGCTCGACCGGGTCGCCGGCGTCGCGGAGGTTCTCGAAGTTCACGCCCTTGACGACGCGGCCCGCGTCGACGTCGAGGCACGGGATGACGCGCAGCGCCACGGTCATCAGGAGCCTCCGTCGGGTGAGCCGGTCGCGAGGATGTCGACGACGAACACCACGGTCTGACCGGCGAGCTCTTGGCTCTCCGTGACGCCGAGCGCGTACGTCGGGGGGACGACGAGCATGACCTGGCTGCCGACGGGCTGGTCGACGAGCCCCTCCGCCCAGGCCTGCACGTCCTGCAGGCCGAACGACACGGGCAGGCCGTTCGTCCACGTCGAGTCGAACGACTCGCCCGTCGTCCAGGCGAACCCCGTGTACTGCACGGTGATGACGTCGGTCGGCGTGACCTGCGCCCCCGCACCGCGCAGCACCTGCTGGACGACGAGCTGGTCGGGCGGCTCCGTGCCGGTCGGGGTGATGGACGGGGCGCCGGACGCGTCGAGCGTGACCGCCGGGAGGTCCGGTCGCGGAGGCATGGGCTCGCCGTCGGCACGCGTCGGCAGCACGTCGAGGACGGTCACCGTCGGGTAGTCGACCGCGCCGGACCCGCGGGGCGGGCTCACCTGGAGCAGCCGCGCACCGACCTTCTGGTCGCGCAGCGTCTCGTACAGGTCGGTGCCGAGGTCCTCCTCGGTGAGGAGCCGCGGCGTGGGCGTCGTGGAGTAGCTCTCGTCGACGAGCGACGCGTCGGTGCCGTTCTCGAGCCAGAAGTCGATGAGCACCGGCCCGCCCTCGACGAGCTCCGCGCCGGTGCCCGGCCAGATCTCCTCGCGGTAGGTCGAGGTGACCTCGAGCGGCGTCAGGTACGTGAGCGTCGGCGCCTCGCCCGGCTCCCCGGTGACGGTGATCTCCGGGTCGGCGGCCTGCGGCGTCGTGCACCCCGCGAGCAGCGCCAGCGCCACGAGCGCGGCGGCCGCCGTCTCCCGCAGTCGTCGCACGTCGGTCCTTCCTCGTGGTGGGCGCCCCCCGCCTCGGCGTCCGGTCACGCCCGCGAGGCGCCACCGTACCGGGTCGGTCCGGGGCAGGGTCGCCGGCGACCAGTACCGGCCGCAACGGTCACGGCAGGTCGACCGGTCCGCGGGCACGCACACTGTACGGCGCGTGCCTGAGCACCTACATCGACTCGATGAGGCGGTCCACGCGCTCGTCGACGCTGCGGAACGGGTCCTTGCACAGCACCGTGCGCTGCGCCTGGTCGTTGAGCTTGAGGTGCACCCAGTCGACCGTGTAGTCCCGGCGGGCCTCCTGCGCGGCACGCACGAAGTCGCCGCGCAGCTTGGCGCGCGTCGTCTGCGGCGGGACCGCGGTGGCCTCGAAGATCTCCAGGTCGGACGTCACGCGCTCGACCAGGCCCTTCGCGGCCAGCAGGTTGTACAGCCCCTCGGTGCGGGAGATGTCGTGGTACGCGAGGTCGAGCCGCTGGACGCGCACGTCGGACAGCTCGAGGTCGTGCTTCGCGCGGTACCGCTCGATGAGCTGGTACTTGATGACCCAGTCGAGCTCGCGCTCGACGAGCGACAGGTCGCCCGTGCGCAGCGCGCGCAGCCCGCGCTCCCACAGGTCGAGGACCTGCTTCGTCTCGGGGGTCGGCCCACCCTCGGTCGACACGAAGTCCACGACGCGCGCGAGGTACTCCTCCTGCAGGTCGAGCGCCGTGACCGTCCGGCCGTTCGCGAGGACGACCGGGTGCTTGCCCGTGAGGTCGTGGCTGATCTCGCGGATCGCGCGGATCGGGTTCTCGAGCGTCATGTCCCGCATCGGGATGCCGGCCTCGACCATGCGCAGGATCAGGTCGGTCGCGCCGACCTTGAGCATCGTCGTCGTCTCGGACATCGACGAGTCGCCCACGATGACGTGCAGCCGGCGGAAGTGCTCCGCGTCGGCGTGCGGCTCGTCGCGCGTGTTGATGATCGGCCGCGACCGGGTGGTCGCGCTCGACACGGCCTCCCAGATGTGGTCGGCCCGCTGCGACAGGCAGAACAGCGCCCCGCGCGGCGTGCTCAGCACCTTGCCCGCGCCCGTGAGCACCTGCCGCGTGATGAGGAACGGCACGAGCACGTCGGACAGCCGCGCGAAGTCCCCGTGCCGCCGCACGAGGTAGTTCTCGTGGCAGCCGTAGGAGTTGCCCGCCGAGTCGGTGTTGTTCTTGAACAGGTGGATGCGGCCCGGCAGCCCCTCGTGCTCGAGGCGCTGCTGCGCGTCCGCGACGAGACCCTCGAGGATGCGCTCGCCCGCGCGGTCGTGCACGACGAGCTGGCGCACGTCGTCGCACTCGGCCGTCGCGTACTCGGGGTGCGAGCCGACGTCGAGGTAGAGCCGGGAGCCGTTGCGGAGGAACACGTTGGACGAGCGTCCCCACGCGACGACCTTGCGGAACAGGTAGCGCGCCACCTCGTCCGCGGACAGCCCGCGGCCGTCCTGCGCGGCGCACGTGACGCCGTACTCGGTCTCGAGCCCGAAGATCCGTCGGTCCATCGCTGCTCCCTCCTCCGGGCCTCGTGGTCGTCAGTCGTCGTGCGGTGCGTCGGTCGGCGGTGCGCCCGCGTCCGCGGGGGTCAGCAGGTCCTCGAGCAGCGCGCCCGTGAGCCGGCGGAACGTCCGCCGGGGCCGCGTGCGGTCGAGCACCGCGACCTCGAGCTGCTGCGCGGGGATCGTGCGCGCCTCGCCCCCGTCGTCGGGCGCGCCCAGGACGTCGACGGCCAGCCGCAGCACCTCGCGCAGGGACATCCCGGGCCGCCAGCCCGACGCGAGCAGCCCGCCCAGCCGGTCCGCCTGACCGCCCATGACGACGTACCCGTGCTCGTCGGCGACCGAGCCGTCGTACGACAGCCGGTACACCTGGTCGCCCGCCGGCTCGCGGCCGACCTCGGCGACGACGAGCTCGACCTCGAGCGGCTTCGACTCGGTCGTGAACACCGTGCCGAGCGTCTGCGCGTACGCGTTCGCCAGGCCGCGCGCCGTGACGTCCTCGCGGTCGTAGGAGTAGCCCCGCAGGTCGGCGTAGCGCACGCCCGCGACGCGCAGGTTCTCGAACTCGTTGTACTTGCCGACCGCCGCGAACGCGATGCGGTCGTAGATCTCCGAGATCTTGTGCAGCGCGCGCGAGGCGTTCTCCGTCGCGAACGCGATCCCGTCGTCGTACTGCAGGACCACGACGGACCGGCCGCGGGCGATGCCCTTGCGCGCGTAGTCCGCCCGGTCCTTCATGAGCTGCTCGGGCGAGACGTAGAACGGCATGCTCATCGCGCACCTCCGCGGTCCGCGTGCGACGCACGCCGCTCGTCCTCGACGAGGGCCACGAGCTCGCCGAGCTCGGCGTCCGGCACGCGCAGGTAGCCCGCCTCCGTCACGGTCGCCACGACCGGCCAGATGCGTCGCGTCGAGTCGGGGCCGCCCGTCGCGGAGTCGTCGTCCGCCGCGTCGACGAGCGCCTCGACCGCGACGCGCACGCCGCCCGCCGGGTCCAGCCCGGGCCGCCACAGCTTCTTGAGGGACCCGCGCGCGAACACCGAGCCCGAGCCGACCGCGTGGTGGTCGTGCTCCTCGTAGCGGCCGCCCGTCACGTCGTACGAGAAGATCCGGCCGACCCGCCGGTCGAGGTCGAAGCCCGCGAACAGGGGCACGACCGCGAGGCCCTGCATCGCGAGCCCGAGGTTGCCGCGGATCATCGTCGACAGCCGGTTCGCCTTGCCGTCGAGCGACAGCAGGCTGCCCTCGATCTTCTCGTAGTGCTCGAGCTCGAGCTGGAACAGCCGCACCAGCTCCGTCGCGAGGCCCGCCGTGCCGGCGATGCCGACCGCGGAGTACTCGTCCGCCGGGAAGACCTTCTCGATCTCGCGGCTCGCGATCATCGAGCCCATCGTGGCGCGCCGGTCCCCCGCCATGACCACGCCGCCGTCGACCGCGAGCGCGACGATCGTCGTGCCGTGGGGGGCCTGGACCTCGGACGTGGGCAGCGGCCGGTTACCGGGCAGCAGCTCGGGTGCGTGCCCGGCGAGGAAGTCGACGAACGACGACGAGCCGGGCGTGGTGAAGGTGTGCGGGAGCCGCCCCGAGGCGGCGCGGTCGGGCTGCGGTGTCGGTGGGGCCATCGACGCTCACTGACCGCCCTTCTGGACGAACCCGCGGACGAACTGCTCCGCGTTGGACTCCAGGACGTCGTCGATCTCGTCGAGCAGCGCGTCCACCTCGGCGTCGCGCGACTGCGCGGACGGCGCGGCCGGCACCGGCGCGTCGGCGCCGTCGACCGGGTCCTCGTCGTCGCGGCGGGGCCGCACCTGTTCCTGACCAGCCATGGTGACCTCCGTAGGCGTCGCGCTGACCTGCTCGATCCCACCCTAGGCCCATCCTCCGACGCATCCGGGGCGAGCGCCCGCGAGGCGGACACGCCTTTCGCCCAGGGCGCAGCGGTCGCGTCAGGCGCCGAGCTCGGCCAGGAGCGCGCGGGCGTCGTCGCAGCGGTCCAGCAGGTCGCCGACGTGGGCGCGCGTGCCGCGCAGCGGGTCGCGCATGGGCACGCGCTGGAGCGTCGCGGCGCCGGGCACGTCGAACACGACCGAGTCCCAGCTGGCGGCGGAGATCTCGGCGCCGTACCGGGCGACGGCCTCGCCGCGGAAGTAGGCGCGCGTGTCGTGCGGCGGGTGCCACACCGCGTCCTCGACCTGCGCGGGCGTGACGAGCAGGTCGACGGCACCGGCCGCGACGAGCCGGTGGTAGAGGCCCCGCTCGGGTCGCAGGTCGGACCACTGCAGGTCGACCGCGGCGAGGCGGGGGTGGTCCCACGCGAGGTGGTCGCGGCGGCGCATGCCCTCGAGCAGGCGGAGCTTGGCGAGCCACTCGACCGTGCGCGCGCAGCTCGCGGGGTCGGTCGCGAGGCCGTCGAGCACGGCCTGCCAGCGGTCGAGCACGTCGGTCGTCTGCGCGTCGAGCGGGTCGCCGACGTGCGCGAGCGCGGTGCGCACGGCGTCGAGGTACTCGCGCTGCACCTCGATCGCGGTGAGGTGGCGACCGTCCGCGAGCTCGACCCGGGTGGTGAGCGTGACGTCGTGGCTGACGAGGTGGACCGCGTGCACGGGGTCCCGGAGGGCCAGCCGGTCGATCGCGGCGAGCGCGCCGCCCGCACCGCCCTCGGCGACGGCCCGCTCGACCAGCCACAGGACGAGCGACGTCGTGCCGAGCCGCAGGTACGTCGCGACCTCGAGCATCGTCGCGTCGCCGATGATGACGTGCAGGCGCCGCCAGCGGTCGGGGTCGGCGTGCGGCTCGTCGCGCGTGTTGACGATGGGCCGGCGCAGCGTCGTCTCCAGGCCGATCTCGGCCTCGATGTAGTCGGCCCGCTGCGAGAGCTGGAAGCCCGGCGTCTCGCCGCGCTGGCCGATCCCGACGCGGCCCGCCCCGGTGTAGACCTGGCGCGTCACGAGGAACGGGATGAGCCGGCTCGCGAGGTCCGTGAAGGGCACGGCGCGGTCGACGAGGTAGTTCTCGTGCGTGCCGTACGTCGCGCCCTTGCCGTCGACGTTGTTCTTGTACAGCGCGACGTCGGGCAGCGCGGGCGTCGACGCGAGCGCGCGCACCGACGCGAGCATGACGACCTCGCCCGCGCGGTCCCAGCGCACCGCGTCGAGCGGCGAGGTGACCTCGGGCGAGGAGTACTCGGGGTGTGCGTGGTCGACGTACAGCCGCGCACCGTTGGTGAGGATGACGTTGGCGGCGCCCGGGTCCTCGTACTCCTCGGTCGTGCCGCGCGGGAGCTCCTGCGGGCCGTCGCCCGTGTCGGACGGGCCGGCCGGCGCGGCACGGTCCGGGTCGTCGGTGAGCAGCGACGGGTGCGCCGACGCGCGCTGCAGGTGGAACCCGCGGGCGTCGTGCAGCGGGTCCTCGTCGTCGTAGTCCCAGCGGGCGCGGGCCCGGCCGCCCTCGCGCGCCGCCGCGTGCACCGCGACGACGTGGCTCGACAGGAGCATGGGGTTGGCGAGGGGGCGACCCGGCTGGAGGATGCCGTACTCGGTCTCGATCCCCATCACGCGGCGCACGGTCACGGCTCCACCCTAGGCGTCCGTCGCGGCACGTCACCGCGGACGTCCGCGCCCCGGGCACCGCCGGGACGGCAGGCCCGGCGCGCGTCGGCGTCGGAGGTGGGGTGAGTCGTCAGAGGTACTGGCCGGTGCTCGTGACCGTCTCGATCGTGCGGGACGTGTCCGTGCCCTTCTTGCCCTGGACGATCGTGCGGATGAACACGATGCGCTCCCCCTTCTTGCCGGAGATGCGCGCCCAGTCGTCGGGGTTCGTCGTGTTCGGCAGGTCCTCGTTCTCGCGGAACTCGTCGACGCACGCCGTGAGCAGGTGGTCGACGCGGATGCCGCGCTGGCCCGTCGCGAGGAGGTCCTTGATCGCGGACTTCTTCGCGCGGTCGACGACGTTCTGGATCATCGCGCCCGAGTTGAAGTCCTTGAAGTAGAGGACCTCCTTGTCGCCGCTCGCGTACGTCACCTCGAGGAAGCGGTTCTCCTCGCTCTCGGTGTACATGCGCTCGACGACGCGCGTGATCATCGCCTCGACCGCCGTCGACGCGGAGTCGCCGTGCTCGCGCAGGTCGTCCTCGTGGATCGGCAGGTCGGCCGTGAGGTACTTGCCGAAGATCTCGCGCGCGCCCTCGGCGTCGGGCCGCTCGATCTTGATCTTCACGTCGAGGCGCCCGGGACGCAGGATCGCGGGGTCGATCATGTCCTCGCGGTTCGACGCACCGATGACGATGACGTTCTCGAGCCGCTCGACGCCGTCGATCTCCGACAGCAGCTGCGGCACGATCGTCGTCTCGACGTCGCTCGACACGCCCGTGCCGCGCGTGCGGAACAGCGACTCCATCTCGTCGAAGAACACGACGACCGGGTGCCCCTGCGACGCCTTCTCCCGTGCGCGGGCGAAGATCAGGCGGATGTGCCGCTCGGTCTCGCCGACGTACTTGTTGAGCAGCTCGGGGCCCTTGACGTTGAGGAAGAACGACCGCGTCTCCGCGGCCTCCTCGCCCCGCGCCGCCGCCGCCGTCGCCGCGAGCGAGTGCGCGACGGCCTTCGCGATGAGCGTCTTGCCGCACCCGGGCGGGCCGTACAGCAGCACGCCCTTCGGCGGCTTCAGGCCGTGCTCGCGGAACAGCTCGGGGTGCAGGAACGGCAGCTCGACGGCGTCGCGGATCGCCTCGATCTGCGGGCCCAGGCCGCCGATGTCCTCGTACTGGATGTCCGGCACCTCTTCGAGGACGAGCTCCTCGACCTCGGCGCGCGGGATGACCTCGAACACGAAGCCGCTGCGCGAGTCGATCGTCAGCGCGTCGCCGACGCGGACCTTCGCCTGGTCGATGACCTGACCGGCGAACCGGACGACCCGCTCCTCGTCGCCGCGCCCGACCACGAGCGCGCGGCCCTCGCCGAGCATCTCCTTGACCGTGACGATCTCGCCGACCTTCTCGTAGCCGCCGGCCTCGACGACCGTGAGCGCCTCGTTGAGCATGACCTCCTGGCCCGGGCGCAGGCGGTGCACGTCGATCGACGGGCTCGCGCCCACGTGCATCTTGCGGCCCGACGACACGATGTCGACCGTGCCGTCGTCGCGCGCCGCGAGGAACGTCGCGTACGTGCCCGGGGGCTTCGCGAGGTCGTCCACCTGGCGCTTGAGCTCGACGATCTGCTCGCGCGCGGCGACGAGGGCCTCGCTGAGCCGCTCGTTCTTGGCCGCCAGGATCGCGAGCTCACGGGACAGGTCCCTGCCAGGGGCGTTCGGGTCGGTCATCGTCTCGGCCTCCGTTCCGCGTCGTGCGTGGTCGTCACCACCGCGCACGACGCTGTGCCTGCTGGTCCGACGACCCTAACCATCCCTGTCAACCAGAGACGCCCGCCGCACCGCAGGTGTTCCCGACGTCTCGCGCAGCGGGACGGTGGACCGCCGGACGGTCAGGCGAGGTCGTCCTCGGAGGGCGCGTCGACCTCCCGCGCGGCGTCGGCCAGGCCCTGCGCGTCCCGCCGGGCCCGGCGCAGCTTCTTGTCCGAGACCGCGCGCTCCCCCATCGCCTCGGGCGACCACAGGGTCGGGTCCTCCAGGGGCGCGCCGTCCTCGGCGACGGGGTACGAGCCCTTCGCGGGCCGGCGCTTGCGCTGCGGCGCCTCGACGCCGTCCGCGAGCCGGCGCGTCGTCAGGAGGAAGCCGGTGTGCCCGATCATCCGGTGCTGCGGGCGGACCGCGAGGCCCTCGAGGTGCCAGCCACGCACCATCGACTCCCACGCCTGCGGCTCGGTGTACCGGCCGTCCTCGCGCACGTCCTCCGCGAGCCGCGACAGCTGGGTCGTCGTCGCGACGTACGCGATGAGCAGCCCGCCGGGGGCCAGCGCGACGGCGGTCGCGTCGAGGTTCTCCCACGGCGCGAGCATGTCGAGCACCACGCGGTCGACCGTGCCCGGCTCGGCGACGCGGGGCAGGACGTCCGCGAGGTCGCCGATCGACAGGCGCCACGCCGGGTGCGGACCGCCGAAGAAGCCCTCGACGTTGGCGCGGGCGATGTCGGCGAAGTCCTCGCGCCGCTCGATCGAGTGCAGCGCGCCGCCGTCGCCCACGGCCCGCAGCAGCGACATCGTGAGCGCGCCCGAGCCGACGCCCGCCTCGATGACGCGTGCCCCGGGGAAGATGTCGCCCATCGTGACGATCTGGCCCGCGTCCTTCGGGTACACGACGGCAGCGCCGCGCGGCATCGACAGCACGTGGTCCGCGAGCAACGGGCGCAGCGCGAGGTACTCGATGCCCGACGTGTTCCGCACGACCGTGCCCTCGGGTGCGCCGATGAGCTCGTCGTGCGTGAAGTAGCCGCGGTGCGTGTGGAACGTGCCACCCGGGGCGAGCGTGATGGTGTGCAGCCGGCCGCGCGGGTCGGTCAGCTGGACGCGGTCGCCCGCGCGGAACGGGCCGCGGCGCTGCGCGGCCCCGGTGGGCGTCTGGTCGGTCACGGGCGACGAGTCTACGAGGGCGCCGGGTCGCACCGGTTCCGTCCGCGGCGGACGCGGGCTAGCTGCGCAGCGCGGCGACGACGTCCGGCACGCGCACCAGCCCCACGACGCGCCCGTCGGCGACCGCGACGACGACACCGGTGTGGCGGGCGGCGCGCCCGAGCGCGTCCAGCAGGTCCTGCCCCACGAGCGTGCC
>NZ_JAAXOY010000550.1 GCF_012396155.1 Cellulomonas septica
TACGGGCGCGTCAGCGACGCTCCTCCCGCTGCTTGCACTCGACGCACAGCGTGGCGCGCGGGAACGCCTGCACCCGCGCCTTGCCGATCGCGCGGCCGCACGACTCGCACGTGCCGAACGTGCCCGCAGACGACAGGAGCGGGACGGTTCCGAAGACCCGTCCCGCTCCTGGGAAGTCAAAACGGTGCGCACCGCGCAGGGGGCAGGCGATGCGCACCGTCGAGTACGAGTGTGCGGCATGAGGGGGCTCTTGGTCAAACGTCCAGGCCAGGCTGTCGGGCGGTTTTCACACGATCGGGTCTGCCGGTGTGCGCGCTCGTCGACGCCTCCCGTCACGCTACCCGGTCCTCGCGCTTCAGGCGCAGCAGGACGAACAGGAAGGACGCGACAGCGGTGGCCGAGAGCAGCAGCAGACCGACCGTGTAGGAGTGCGTCGCCTCGTCGTAGGTGGCCCCCATGACGAGCGGCGGGAAGTACCCGCCGAGGCCGCCCGCGGCGCCCACGATGCCCGACACCGACCCGACACGGTCGGCGGGTGCACGACGCGCGACCCAGGCGAACACGCCGCCCGTCCCGATGCCGAGGAAGAACGCCATGAGCACGAACTCGGTGCCCGCGGGGATCTCCGGGACGGGCTTCAACGACAGCAGCACGGCCATGACCGCGGCCCCCGCGAGGGACACCAGGACGATGGGTTTGGGGTGCACGCGGTCCGACAGGATGCCGCCGAGCGGGCGCGCGACGACGGCCGCGATCGCGAACCCGGCGGTGCGTGCGCCGGCGTCGGCGAGGTCGTAGCCGTAGACGTCGGACAGGTACGTCGGCAGGTAGGTGGAGAACGCGACGAAGCCGCCGAACGTCACGGCGTAGAGGAACGACATCTGCCAGGTCACGGGCAGCTTGATCGCGGCGCGCAGCTTGGGCACGACGGGCTGCGTCGACGGCTTCCAGGCGGGCGCGTCGCGCGACACCGACAGCACGACGAAGCCCGTCACCGCGAGCGCGACCGCGACGAGCACGTGCGTCGTCACGTAGCCGAACGAGTTCACCATGCGCGGGGTGAAGAACGACGACAGCGCGGTGCCGCCCATGCCGATGCCGAAGACGCCGGTCGCGAACCCGCGGCGGGCGGGCTCGTACCACGCGTTGACGAACGGGATGCCCGCGGCGAACGTCGTGCCGGCGATGCCGAGCAGGAAGCCGAACAGCAGCAGCAGCGCGTACGACTCCTGCTCCCCCGCGAACGCGACGAGCAGCACGGGGACGATGGAGATGAGCGACAGGACGCCGAGCATCCGACGACCGCCGACGCGGTCGGTGAGCGCGCCGACCGGGATGCGCCCGATCGCACCGACGAGCACGGGGGTCGCGACGAGCAGCGACTTCTCGGTCGCCGACAGCCCGAGCTCCTCGGTGTAGCGCGCGGCGAGCGGGCCGACGAGGTTCCACGCCCAGAACGTGATCGCGAACGTCCACGTCGCGAGGACGAGGTTGAGCGTGCGCCCCGCGGTGCGGGTCGGAGCAGCGGCGGTCGTCGTCATCGGCGTCTCCCCGATCCTTCGCGGTCACGTGTGCCGACGGGGTCCCACCCGCGTCGGGGTGCGCTCGCGCCGGGCGTCGGCCGGGCGTCGCGGCTGCGGTAGACGATGTACGGGCGGAACAGGTAGTGGAACGGCGCCGTGAACGCGTGCACGAGGCGCGTGAACGGGAAGATCGCGACGAGCGCGAGCCCGACGAGCGTGTGCCACTGGAACGACGCGGGCGCCGCGGCCATCGACGCGACGTCGGGCTGGAGCACGAACAGCGACCGGAACCAGGGCGCGACGGTCTCGCGGTAGTTGTGCGCCTCGTGGCCCGCGCCGACCGAGTTCAGGGTGGTCCAGAGGCCGAGCACGATCGCGGCGACGAGCGCCACGTACATGGTCTTGTCGTTCTTCGTCGTCGCCATGAAGACGGGCCCGGTGCGACGCCGCCGGTAGACGAGGATCGCGACGCCGACGAGCGTGCAGAACCCCGCGATGCCCCCGACGACCAGCGCCATCGCGTGGTACGCCTCCTGCGACAGCCCGGCGGCGTCGGTCCACGACTGCGGGATCACGAGGCCGCCGACGTGCCCGACGATGACGAACACGAGCCCGAAGTGGAACAGCGGGCTGCCGATGCGCAGCAGCCGCGACTCGTAGAGCTGCGACGAGCGCGTCGTCCAGCCGAACTGGTCGTACCGGTACCGCCAGATCGTCCCGCCGACGAGCGTGACGATCGCGAGGTACGGCACGACGCCCCACAGCAGCACGTCCATCAGCGGACTCCCCCGGTCGGCACCTCGGCACCCGCAGCGGCAGACCCCGCGAGCGGCAGAAGGCGTGGGTCGGCGGCGTCGAGCCCGACGGACTCGCGCGGTGGACCGGCCGCCGCCATCGCGTGCACCGCGGCCCGGTC
>NZ_JAAXOY010000551.1 GCF_012396155.1 Cellulomonas septica
CGGCGGGGTCGTCGGTCGCGGCGGCGTGGTGGCCGTGCGCGGTGGCGACGGTCGCGGCGGGGCGCGGCACGCGCGGCCAGAAGAGGGCGCGCGAGAAGCGGCCGAGCACGACGAGGAAGGCCGGCAGCAGCGTCGTCGCGGCGAGGAACGAGGACGCGATCCCGATCGCGGCGACGGGACCGAGCGACCGGTTGGACCCGAGGTCGGACAGCAGGAGGCAGAGGACGCCCGCGGCGACGGTGCCCGCGGAGGCGCCGATCGGCTCGAGGCACGCGCGCCACGCGCGCCGCATGGCGGTGGCCGGGTGCTCGGCGTGCCGGAGCTCCTCGCGGTAGCGGGCCACGAGCAGCAGCGCGTAGTCGACGCTCGCGCCGACCACGAGGATCGACAGGATGCCCTGCGACTGGCCGTTGAGGACGAGCACGTCGTTCGCCGCGAGCTGGTAGACGACCAGGCCTGCCAGGCACAGCGCGAAGACGGCGGTGAGGATGACGACGAACGGCAGGAACGGCGAGCGGTAGACGATCACGAGGATGACGAGCACCGCGCCGAGCGCGACGAGCAGCAGCACGCCGTCGATCCCGCCGAACGCCGTGACGAGGTCGGCGACGAAGCCCGCCGGACCGGTGACCCAGGCCTGCAGCCCGATCTCGCCCGCGTCGGTCGCGGTCGCGCCGAGGTCCTGGTCGAGCGACGCGCGCAGGTCGGTGACGAGCACCTCCGCGACGGAGTCCTCGCCGATGCGCTCGTCGGCCGCGTCGGCGTCGACGGAGAAGATCGCGAGCAGCGCGAGTCCGTCCTCGGACGGCACGACGACCGGGTCGCCGACGAGGTAGTCCGCCCACGTGTCGCCGTCGCCGTCCGGGACGTCGCGGCCGGGGACGCCGTTCGCCCACTCGGTCGCCGCCTGGACCTGCTCCGGGGTGACGTCACCGCCGTCGGCGGGCTGCATCACCACGAGCGCCGGTAGGGTCGGCGTGTCCACGAACGCGCGGCTCGCCTCGGCGGCCTGCGTGGACTCGGCGGACGACGGCAGGAAGGCGGCCGCGTCGTTCTCCTGGACCTGCGCGAGCTTGCCCTGGGCCATGCCCCCGACGGCTCCGACGGCGAGCCAGGCGACGAGCGCGACGGCGACGGCAAGGGCGCGGGCCACGGTCGCCCGGCGATTACTCAGCATGCTGAGTATCATGGGTGGCGGAGCGCCGGACGGCAAACCGAAGGGATCGACGAGGGTGCGCGACGGCCTGGACGACCCCGACCTCACGGGCGGGGGCGACACGTTCGACCCCGCGTCGAGCGACCCCGCGCACTGGCCCGTCGGGCGCCTGCTGTCCGCCGCCGCACGCCGCGTCGAGCGCGAGTGGAACGCCCACCTCGCCGGCTGGGACCTCAACCACGCGAGCCTCCCCGTCCTCGTCCACCTGGCCCGCTCGCCCGCCTCGCAGCGCGAGCTCGCGACCCTGTGCGGCGTGACGGAGCAGACGATGAGCCGCGTGCTCGCGCGCATGGAGCGCACCCGGTACGTGCGCCGCGCGCCCCACGCGGAGGACCGGCGGCGCCACGTCATCACCGCGACCCCCGAGGGCCTCGCGGCGCTCGACGCCGCCGCCGACCGCCGGCGGGCCGAGGAGGTCGTCACCCGGGGGCTCACACCCGCCCAGGTCGAGCAGCTGCGCGCCCTGCTGGTCCTCGTCGCCCGGCCCGACGACGCCCCCGACGACGGGACGACGCACGCGGCCGCACCGACCCGGGGTTAGCCTGACCGGCATGCGGTTCGACGCGCTCGACCTCGGCACCCGCCTGCTCCCCTACGAGCCCACGTGGGCGCTGCAGCGGGACGTGCACGCGGCCGTGTCCGCCGGCGAGCAGGACGACACCGTGCTGCTCTGCGAGCACGAGGACGTCTACACCGCAGGTCGCCGCACGGCCCGCTGGGACCGGCCGACCGACGGCACCCCGGTGGTCGACGTCGACCGCGGCGGACGCATCACGTGGCACGGCCCGGGCCAGCTCGTCGGGTACCCGATCGTCCGGCTCGCGCAGCCGATCGACGTCGTGCGCTACGTCCGCGCGCTCGAGGAGGCGCTCATCCGCACCTGCGCCGACCTCGGCCTCCAGGCGGTGCGGGTCGACGGGCGCAGCGGCGTGTGGTTCGCCGCCGACCCGGGTGACGACGACCGGCCGGCCCGTCGCGAGCGCAAGGTCGCCGCGATCGGCGTGCGCGTCGCGCGCGGCGTCACCATGCACGGGTTCGCGCTCAACTGCGAGCCCGACCTGCACGCGTTCGACCGCATCGTGCCGTGCGGCATCGACGACGCCGACGTCACCTCGCTCTCGGCCGAGACGGGCCGCCGCGTGACGATCGACGAGGTCACGCCGCTCGTGCGCGGGCACCTGGTCGCGACGCTCACGCCGCTCCTCGCCGCCTCCGTCGACCC
>NZ_JAAXOY010000552.1 GCF_012396155.1 Cellulomonas septica
GAGCGAGGACGACGTCTCCCCCGCCCGTGCCGTGCCGCACCCGTCGCTCCCGCCGTCGGTCGCGCCCCGCATCGGGACGCTCGACGACGAGGTCGCCGCGATGCTCGCGATGCGGTCCGACATCCAGGAGCAGGCTCTGTCCGAGCTCAGCCAGCTGTCGGCCTACCGGCCCGCCTCCATGGGCATGACCGGTGAGACCCTGCAGCGGCGTGTTCCTTCAGCTGTGCCGTCGGCCGTCCCGGCCGCGGACGAGGGCAAGCCCGTCCAGCGCGACGCGGACCAGCTCCGCTCCCGCCTGTCGAGCTTCCAGTCCGGGACCAGCCGTGGCCGTCGTGCCTCGGACGGCCCCTCCGGCCCCAACGGCCAGGCCTCATGACGGCCTACGATTCCCGACCAGCCGTCTCCGCCCAGGTGACGTCTCACCCCGCAGTCGTCACCGACTGCACCAGCAAGGAGGAAGTGTGACCGCGCTCAGCACCGAGGCAGCCAACTTCGGCTGGCTCCTGGACAACTTCGTCCGGACCGTGCCCGGCACTCGCCACACGCTCGTGGTGTCGGCGGACGGTCTGCTCATGGCGATGTCGGAGCAGCTCGACCGCACCAGCGGCGACCAGCTCGCGGCGATCGTCTCCGGCATGTCGAGCCTGACCCGTGGCGCGTCGCGCCAGCTGCGTGCGGGGGAGGTGCGTCAGGCGATCATCGAGATGGACAACCTGTTCCTGTTCCTCATGAGCGTCTCGAACGGCTCCGTCCTCGCCGTGGTCGCCGAGTCGAGCTGCGACGTCGGCCTCATCGGCTACGAGATGGCGATGCTCGTCTCGCGCACCGAGGCGACGCTCACCCCGCAGCTCATCTCCGAGATGCGCGGCCAGCTCCCCGTCGACGGCGCCACCCGCGCCCCCGTGGCCTGACCCGAACGGAGACGGCTCGAACATGAGTGAGCACATCGAGTACGAGGCCAGGACGGTGCGGCCCTACGCCGTCACCGGCGGCCGCGTGCGCTCGGCGCGCTCCGACCTGCCTCTCGAGGCGCTGGTCGAGGTGATGCCGGGCGCCGTGTCGAGCGCGGGGCTGCCGCCCGAGAAGCGGGCGATCCTGCAGCACGCCGCGCACACCTACATCTCCGTCGCGGAGCTGTCGGCTCTGCTCCACCTTCCTCTCGGGGTGGTCCGGATCCTCGTGTCCGACCTCTCCGACCAGCAGTACGTGCGCGTGCACACCTCTCAGCCGGTCGAGGTCAACACCGGTGAGTCCCCCGCCCTGTCCCTGAGCGTGCTGGAGAGTGTTCTCAATGGCATTTCCGCCCTCTGACGCCGCCGTCGCCGCTCCGGCGGGGACCGCGGGGTCTGTCGCACCCACCGTCGTCAAGATCGTCGTCGCGGGCGGCTTCGCCGTCGGCAAGACGACCTTCATCGGGTCCATCTCGGACATCGAGCCCCTCAACACCGAGGCCGCGATGACCGAGCACTCCGTCGGCGTCGACGACGCCGGTGGCGTGTCGGACCGCAAGACCACCACGACCGTCGCCATGGACTTCGGCCGCATCGCGCTGCCGGGCCAGCTGTGGCTGTACCTGTTCGGCACGCCGGGCCAGGACCGCTTCCTCTTCATGTGGGACGACCTGGTCCGCGGCGCGATCGGTGCGGTCGTCCTCGTGGACACGGACCGTCTCGACCAGTGCTTCCCGGCGGTCGACTACTTCGAGAGCCGGGGCATCCCGTTCGTCGTGGGCGTCAACTGCTTCGACGGCGTCGCCAAGCACCAGCTCGACGACGTCCG
Organism: Cellulomonas septica; assembly: GCF_012396155.1. GTDB lineage: Bacteria > Actinomycetota > Actinomycetes > Actinomycetales > Cellulomonadaceae > Cellulomonas > Cellulomonas septica. The sequence goes on from NZ_JAAXOY010000552.1 coordinate 1,780, forward strand.
TGAGGCCCTCGCCATCCCGGCGCACGTGCCCGTGCTCTACACGGACGCCCGGTCGCGTGCCGCCACCAAGCAGGCGCTCATCTCCCTCGTGCAGCTCGCGATGGAGCGTCTGCGCAACCGGTGAGCCACCCCGCACCCATCGACGGCCGGTCCCCGCACGGGGGCCGGCCGTCGGCGCGTCCGGCTCTCGTGGGCGCACCGATGGTCGTCTCGACGACCGTCCCGTCGGCGCCCGGAGTCCCAGACCCGGTGCGGGATCATGGAGGGGTGCCGTCGGTCGTCCCCCCGCAGCCACCCGAGCGCCGTCCGGTGCTCGGGCGCGCGGTGCTGCACGACGGCCGCGCCGCCGACCGCTCGCCTGACGCAGCGGACCGCTCGCCCGACGTCCCGGACGGCTCGCCTGACGTCGCGGACGGCTCGCCTGACGTCGCGGACGGCTCGCCTGACGTCGTGGACGGCTCGCCTGACGTCGCGGACGGCTTGCCTGACGTCGCGGGCCGCTCGCCCGCCGCCGTGGACCGCTCGCCCCGCGCCGTGGTCCGGGTGTCCGCACTGCCGCAGCCGCGCACGCCGAGTGATGACGTCACGTCGATCCGACCCGTGCCCTGGGCGCCCACCGCGACACCGACACCCGTCCGGGGCGTCCCGCACCCGTTCG
>NZ_JAAXOY010000553.1 GCF_012396155.1 Cellulomonas septica
CGACCCGCGCCACGGGACGACCGGACCGTCAGCGGCCGCCCGTCCCCACGCTCGCCGCCGCCGCGACGTCCCCGAGCACGACCGCGTCGACCAGCTGACGCGCCCACGTGAGCAGCTCGCGCCCGTGCAGGGGCCGCCCGCCGATGCGCGCGGTCGTCGGGAACGGCACGAGGACCGTGCGCGTCGCGGGCTTGAGGATCGACCCCGGGTACAGCCGCTTGAGCCGCAGCTGCGCCGACTCGGGCAGCTCGACCGGCGCGAACCGCACGAACTTGCCCTGCGCGGTGACGTCGGTGAGCCCGGCGGCCCGCACCTTCTGGCGGAACTCGGCGACCTCGAACAGGTTGTCGACGGCCGCGGGCACCGCGCCGTACCGGTCGGCGAGCTCGGCCCGCACCTCCCCCAGCGCCGTCGCGTCGGCGGCCGCCGCGATCTTCTTGTACGCCTCGAGACGCAGGCGCTCGTGTGCGATGTAGTCGTGCGGGATGTGCGCGTCGACGGGCAGCTCGATCGTGACGTCGGGCAGCTCCTCGGGCTGGTCGCCGCGGAACGACGCGACGGCCTCGCCGACCATGCGGATGTACAGGTCGAAGCCCACGCCCTCGATGTGCCCGGACTGCTCGCCGCCGAGCAGGTTGCCCGCGCCGCGGATCTCGAGGTCCTTCATCGCGACCGCCATGCCCGCACCGAGGTCCGTGTTCGCGGCGATCGTCTGGAGGCGGTCGTGCGCGGTCTCGGTGAGGGGCTTCTCCGGCGGGTAGAGGAAGTACGCGTACGCGCGCTCGCGGCCACGGCCGACGCGTCCGCGGAGCTGGTGGAGCTGCGACAGGCCCAGCAGGTCCGAGCGCTCGAGGATCAGCGTGTTGGCGTTCGAGATGTCGAGGCCCGTCTCGACGATCGTCGTGCAGACCAGGACGTCGAACCTCTTCTCCCAGAAGTCGACGATGACGCGCTCGAGCTGGTGCTCGTTCATCTTCCCGTGCGCCACGGCCACGCGGGCCTCCGGCACGAGCTCGGTGATCCGCGACGCGGCGCGCTCGATCGAGTCGACCTTGTTGTGCACGTAGAACACCTGGCCCTCGCGCAGCAGCTCGCGCCGGACGGCCGCGCTGATCTGCTTCTCGTCGTACGCGCCGACGAACGTGAGGACGGGGTGCCGCTCCTCGGGCGGGGTGGCCAGCGTCGACATCTCCCGGATGCCCGTGACGGCCATCTCGAGCGTGCGCGGGATCGGGGTCGCGCTCATCGCGAGCACGTCGACGTTGGTCCGCAGCGCCTTGAGCGTCTCCTTGTGCTCGACGCCGAACCGCTGCTCCTCGTCGATGATGACGAGCCCGAGGTCCTTGAACCGCACCTCGCCCGTGATGAGGCGGTGCGTGCCGATGACGATGTCGACGGACCCGTCGGACAGGCCCGCGACGACCTCCTTCGACTCCTTGTCCGTCTGGAACCGCGACAGCGCCTTCACGGTCACCGGGAACGCCGAGTACCGCTCGGAGAACGTGTCGAGGTGCTGCTGCACGAGCAGCGTGGTCGGCACGAGGACCGCGACCTGCTTGCCGTCCTGCACGGCCTTGAACGCCGCGCGCACCGCGATCTCGGTCTTGCCGTAGCCGACGTCGCCGCAGACCAGCCGGTCCATCGGGACCGCCTTCTCCATGTCGGCCTTGACCTCGTCGATCGTGGCCAGCTGGTCGGGCGTCTCGACGTACGCGAACGCGTCCTCGAGCTCGCGCTGCCACGGCGTGTCCGCGCCGAACGCGTGCCCCGGCGTCGCCATGCGCGCGCTGTAGAGCCGGATGAGCTCGGCCGCGATCTCCTTGACCGCCTTGCGCGCCCGGCCCTTCGTCTTGGCCCAGTCGCCGCCGCCCATCTTGTTGAGCGTCGGCGCCTCGCCACCCACGTACTTCGTCACCTGGTCGAGCTGGTCGCTCGGGACGAACAGCCGGTCGCCCGGCTGGCCGCGCTTGCTCGACGCGTACTCGATCACCAGGTACTCGCGCGTCGCCGCGTTCGCGCCGGTCCCGATCGTCCGCTGCACGAGCTCGACGAACCGGCCGACGCCGTGCTGCTCGTGCACCACGAAGTCGCCCGGCCGCAGCTGCAGCGGGTCGACGACGTTGCGCCGCCGGCTCGGCATGCGCCGCATGTCCCGCGTGCTGCTGCCCGCCCGGCCCGTGAGGTCGGCCTCGGAGAACAGCGCGAGGCGCAGCGGCTCGGCGACGAAGCCCGGACCGGCGGGGGCGGGCACGACGAGCACGACGCCGCCCTCGGGCCGGTCGTCGACCGACGTCACCAGCCGCGCCGGGACGTCGGAGGCCTTGAGCTGCTCGACCATGCGCTGCGCGGGCCCGTGCCCCTCGGTCGCGAGCACCAGGTGCCAGCCCTGCTGCTGCAGCGTGCGCACGTCCGCGACGGCCCGGGCCACC
>NZ_JAAXOY010000554.1 GCF_012396155.1 Cellulomonas septica
GTCCCTGCGCGGCGAGCTCGACACGGCCGCGCAGGCTGCCGCCGCGGGCGTGGACCGGCTGCGCCGGTGGATCGCCGACGAGTACCGCCCGGCCGTCGACGGCGTCCCCGACGCGGTCGGCCGCGAGCGCTACCTGCTGTCCGCGCGCCTGCACACGGGTGCCGACCTGGACGCGCAGGAGGCGTACGCGTGGGGCTGGGAGGAGCTCGCGCGCATCGAGGCGGACATGGCCGAGGAGGCCGACCGCGTGCTGCCCGGTGCGGGGCCGCAGGAGGCGCTCGCGCACCTCGACGAGCACGGCGAGGCCGTCGAGGGTGTCGAGGAGGTGCGGGCGTGGTTGCAGCGCATGATGGACGACGCGATCGCCGAGCTCGACGGCACGGTCGTCGACGTCGCGGACCCGGTCCGGAGGGTCGAGGCGATGATCGCGCCGCCCGGTGCCGCCGCCGCGCCGTACTACACGCGCCCGTCGTTGGACTTCTCGCGTCCGGGTCGCACGTGGCTCCCGACGCTGGGCCGTGACCGGTTCCCGACGTGGGACCTCGTCAGCACCTGGTACCACGAGGGTGTGCCCGGGCATCACCTGCAGCTGGGCCAGTGGGCGTTCCGGGCGGGCGACCTGTCGGTGTTCCAGACGTCGGTCGGGTCCGTGCCCGCGACGACGGAGGGCTGGGCGCTGTACGCGGAGCGGCTCATGGACGAGCTCGGGTACCTGCGCACGCCCGGTGCGCGGCTCGGGTACCTGGACGGGCAGCGGATGCGCGCGGTCCGGGTGGTCGTCGACATCGGCATGCACCTCGGGCTGGCGGTCCCGGGGTCGCACGTGTTCCACCCGGGGGAGCGGTGGACGGCCGATCTGGGCGAGGAGTTCTTCCGGCAGCGCAGCGGGTCGCCCGCCGCGTTCGTGCACAGCGAGATCGAGCGCTACCTCGGGTGGCCGGGTCAGGCGATCAGCTACAAGCTCGGCGAGCGTGCGTGGCTGTCGGGGCGTCGTCGCGCGCGCGAGCGGCGGGAGGCGGCGGGGGAGACGTTCGACCTGCGCGCCTGGCACACCGCCGCGCTCGGGCTGGGCTCGCTCGGCCTCGACGACCTCGAACGCGAGCTCGCGGCCCTGTGAGCACCGCGTCGCGCCCCGGCACGTCGTCGCCCGTGCACCTCATGCTGCGGCTCGGGCTGCCGCGCGACCCGCTCGCGACGCGGAACCTCGGCACGTTCCTCGTCGTGACGGCCCTCACGGTGCTCGTCACGCGCGCCCTGCTGGCCGCGTCCGGGTACCCGCAGCTCGGGGGCGGCGGGCTGCACGTCGCGCACGTCCTGTGGGGCGGCCTCCTCATGGCGCTCGCCTTCGTGCTGCTCCTGTCGTTCATGGGGCCCGTCCTGCGGCCGTTCGGGGCGATCGTCGGCGGGATCGGCTTCGGGCTGTTCGTCGACGAGGTGGGCAAGTTCGTCACGTCCGACAACGACTACTTCTACGAGCCGACCGCCGCGATCATCTACGCCACGGTCGTCGCGCTCGGGCTCGTCGCCGAGGCCCTGCACGGGCGCCGTGCGCTCGACCCGCGCGAGGCGCTGGCCGGTGCGGTCGACGACGCGGTCGCGGGGGTCGTCGGCGGGTTCACGGCGCACGCCCGGGCACGCGCCGAGTCCCGCCTGGCCGCGGCCGGCGACGCCGCGGGGGCGCAGGAGACGCGCGCGCTGCTGCGATCCGTCGTCGACGACCACGAGGAGCTGCCGGACGTCGTCGAGGCCGTCTCGCGCGGTGCCGTGCGCGCCCTGCACGTGCTGATCCGGGCCCGCTTCGTGCCGCTGCTCGCGGTCGTGCTGCTCGTGGCGACCGCGACCGTGTCCGTGATGCGCGGCCTGCTCGCGTGGGGTGACCTCGGCGGGCTGTGGTGGGTCGCCGCGGGGGCCGTCGTCAGCGGTCTCGTCGGTGCCGCGTTCGCCGTCGTCGGGCTGCTGCAGGTGCGGCACGACGCCGTCGAGGGCTACTACCGCACGAAGGTCGCGCAGGAGCGCGTGTACCAGGCGAGCGCGGTCCCGACGACGCTGCTGCGCGCCGCGCAGTTCCACGACTTCTTCGACCGGTTCTTCGGCCGTCCGACGCTCGCGGGTGCGCTCAGCCGCGCCGGCACCGTGCCCTACCTGCGCGGCGCACGCCTCCAGCCGATCGACGTCGCCGACGTCGCGCGGGCGGTCGTCGACGTGTCGGTGGGTCTCGACGCACCGCTCGAGGGCGAGGCGCGAGACGAGGGCGAGCCGGGCCGCCGGACGGTCACCGTCGCCGGCCCCGAGGAGATCGACGGCGCCGACCTGGCCCGCCGCTGGGCCGCGGCGCACCACAGCCGGCGCGTACCGGTGGGCCTCCCGGTCCCCGGCTACGGCGCCTTCTTCT
>NZ_JAAXOY010000555.1 GCF_012396155.1 Cellulomonas septica
CTCGCCCGTCGCGAGCAGGTCGACGACGGCCAGGCCGACCGCGCACGCGAGCGGGTTGCCGCCGAACGTGGAGCCGTGCGTCCCGGCGGTGAGCACGCCGAGCACGTCGTCGCGGCCGACGACCGCCGAGACGGGCACGATCCCGCCGCCCAGCGCCTTGCCGAGCGTGACGAGGTCGGGCCGGACGCCCCAGAGCTCGCTCGCGAGCGTGCTGCCGGTGCGGCCGAGGCCGCTCTGGATCTCGTCGACCACGAGCAGCACGTCGGCCGCCGTGCACGCGGCCCGCACGGCCGGCAGGTAGTCCGCGGGCGGGATCACGACGCCCTGCTCACCCTGCACGGGCTCGAGCAGGACCGCCACGGTGTGCTCGTCGAGCGCCGCCTCCAGGGCCGCCGCGTCGCCGTACGGCACGCGGACGAAGCCCGGGGTGTACGGGCCGAACCCGTCGTGCGCGTCGGGGTCGGCCGAGAACGACACGATCGTCGTCGTACGGCCGTGGAAGTTGCCGTCGACCACGACGATGCGCGCCTGGCCGTCGGGCACGCCCTTGACGTCGTAGCCCCACTTGCGCGCCGCCTTGATCGCCGTCTCGACGGCCTCGGCGCCCGTGTTCATCGGCAGGACCATCGGCGTGCCGGTGACGAGCGGCCCGACGAGCGACGCGAGCCGGTCCGCGAACGGGTGCAGCAGGTCGTGGTCGAAGGCCCGCGACGTGAGCGTCAGCCGGTCGAGCTGGGCGTGCGCCGCGGCGACGAGTGCCGGGTGCCGGTGCCCGAAGTTGAGCGCGGAGTACGCCGACAGCAGGTCCAGGTACCGGCGGCCGTCGGTGTCCGTCACCCAGGAGCCCTCGCCGGAGACGAGGGTCACGGGCAGCGGGTCGTAGTTCCGCGCGAGCGTCGACGTCCGGGCGTCCTGCAGCGCGGTCATCGTCAGTCTCCCGTCGGGGCGCCAGCCGGACGGATCTCGAGCGTGCAGCACTTCGCGCCGCCCCCGCCCTTGAGCAGCTCCGTGGTCTCGACCGGGATCGGGGTGTACCCGCGCTCGCGCAGCGCGGCGGCGAGGTCGGTCGCGGCGGGCGCGACGACGACGTTCTGCCCGTCGGAGACGGCGTTGAGGCCGAGCGCGACGGCATCCTGCTCGGTCGCGACCACGGCGTCCGGGAAGAGCTGCTGCAGCACCGACCGCGAACCCGCGGAGAACGCCGGCGGGTAGTAGGCGATCTGCGGGTCCGTCGGGTCGCTCGACAGGACCGCCAGGGCGGTGTCGAGGTGGTAGTAGTGCGGGTCGACGAGCTCGAGCGACACGACCGGGCGGCCGAACAGCTCCTGCGCCTCCGCGTGCGCGGCGCGGTCGGTGCGGAAGCCGGTGCCCGCGAGGACCATGTTGCCGACGACGAGCAGGTCGCCCTCGCCCTCGTTGACCTGCGCGGCGGTGTGCGTGACGAAGCCGCGGTCGGCGAACCACTTCTGGTAGGCCGGACCCTCGGGGCCGCGCTCCGGGTAGCGGAACCGGGCGGAGTACACGACGCCGTCGACGACGGTCGCGCCGTTCGCGGCGTAGACCATGTCCGGCAGGCCGTCGATCGGCTCGATCACGTCGACCCGGTGCCCCAGGTCGAGGTAGGTGTCGCGCAGCGTGCGCCACTGCCGGACGGCCAGGTCGACGTCGGTGTACCGCGTCTTGTCCATCCAGGGGTTGATCTCGTACGAGACGGTGTAGAAGCGCGGCTCGCACATCAGGTAGTGGCGGCGCGTGGCACCGGGGGCGGTCGTCGTCATCGTGCTCCTCGTGGGGACGGCGGGAACGGACGGCAGTCACGTCGAGCCTAGGGGGAGCGTCGTGCGCACCTCGTCACCGCCGATTGCGCGTCCGCAGCGGATCCGTTGCGTCGTGACGGCTGATGGCGGCGATCCGTTGCGCGACCGGTCAGAGGTGGCGGGCGTCCTCCTGGGCGGCCTCGTGCGCCGCCAGCCGCAGCGCGCGCCGCACCATGAGCGTGAGGAACGGCGCCGAGGCCGCACGCGTCAGCCCGTCGGGCAGCGGGCCCGCGAGGTGCACCGACTCCGTCCACGACACCCGCGCCGCGTCCGGACCCGCCGCGTGCACCTCGATCCGCGCCGTCCCGCGCAGCACCCGACCGACCTTGGTGAACTCCGCGACCCCCGGGCGGTCGTCGTGCGGCGGGTCGAAGCGGTCGATCCGCATCCGGTCGACGAGCCCGCCGCCGCCACGTCGGGCACGCGGCCCGGTCACCGCGACCACGTAGCCGTCCGCGACGTCCACGCGCGTCAGCGGCACCCACCGGGCGTGGTTCCGTGCGTCCGCGACCAGGTCCCAGGCGCGCGCCGCCGGCAGCGGCAGGACCCGCGTCGTCGTGGTCATGGGG
>NZ_JAAXOY010000556.1 GCF_012396155.1 Cellulomonas septica
CGACCCCCTGACGCACCCCGCTCGCGGCCGTCGGCCCGTCGTCTGGTCGCCGCCCGCGCGCCCGGAGCCCCCCCGGCGCGCCCGGAGCCCCCGGACGCTACAGCCAGCGGTTGCGGCGGAACGCGCGGTGCAGCAGGACGCACGACGCCGCGATGACGACGAGCACCGCCCAGAACCCGAACGCGGTGTCGGCGATCGGCAGGTTGCGCACGTTCATGCCGTAGATGCCCGCGATGGCGGTGGGCACGAGCCCGATGGCCGCCCACGCGGAGATCTTCCGCATGTCGGCGTTCTGCTGGACGCTCACGCGCGACTGCGCGACGGTCACCTGCGCGAGGTCCGCCTGCAGCACGCCGGTGAGCAGGGTGTCGGCCGCCTCGATCGAGTCGGCGACGCGCAGCGTGTGGTCCTCGACGTCGCGGAAGTACTCCTGCAGGTCGCCGGGGATGCCGGGCACCTGGCCCGACGCGAGCCGGTGCACGGGCCCGACGAGCGGCACCACGGCCCGGCGGAACTGCTGCACCTCGGACTTCAGCCGGTAGATCCGCTCGGCGTGGTCCTCGCCCGGCACCGACCCGAACACCTGGTCCTCGATCTCGTCGAGGTCCACGTCGACGGACCGCGCGACCTCCAGGTACTGGTCGACGGTGAGGTCGAGCAGCCGGTGCAGGACGGCCCACGGGCCGTGCGCCATCGTCTCGGGGTCGCCCTCGAGCGTCTGCCGCGCGCGGGACGGGATGCGCGAGTCGCCGTGCCGGACGACGACGACGAACCGGTGCCCCACGAACACGGCGAGCTCGCTGACCTCGACGACCTCGGCGTGGTCGACGTACCGGACGGGCTTGACGATCGCGAAGGTCAGGTCGCCGTAGCGCTCGAGCTTGGGCCGCTGGTGGGCACGGATCGCGTCCTCGATCGCGAGCTCGGGGAGCGCGAACCCCTCCGCGAGCGCGTCGAACTCGTCCGCCGACGGGTCGACGAGGCCGATCCACACGAAGCCGTCCTCGTGCTCGGCCTCCTGCGCGGCGGCGAACACGTCGTCGAGCCGGTGCTGCCGGACCCCGCGGGTGTAGAGCGCGCAGTCGACGATCACCTTCTGATGCTCCTCTCGTCGCCCGGGCCCGTCGACCCGGTGCGGCCGCACCGCGCCCGGGTGGGCCGCACGGCAGGATAGGTCGGGTGAAGGTCGCAACCCGTGCGCACGTGCCGCCGTTCGCCGTCATGGAGATCCTCGCCGCCGCGAACGCGCGTCGTGCCGCGGGGGTCGACGTGCTCAACCTGTGCGCGGGCGAGCCGTCGACGGGCGCGTCGGAGGTCGTGCGGCAGCGGGCCGTCGAGCTGCTGACCAGCGGCGACCTCGGCTACACCGAGGCGCTCGGCGCCCCGGGACTGCGCGCGGCGATCGCGACGCACTACCGCACCTGGTACGGCGTCGACGTCGACCCCGCGCGCATCGCGGTGACGACGGGCTCGTCGGGCGGGTTCATGCTCGCGTTCCTCGCGGCGTTCGACGTCGGCGACCGCGTCGCCCTCGCCCGCCCCGGCTACCCCGCGTACGCGAACATCCTGCGCGCGCTCGGCTGCGAGGTCGTCGAGCTGCCGTGCGGCACCGCGTCGCGGTTCCAGCCGACGGTCGAGCACCTGGAGGCCGCCGGCCCGCTCGACGGCCTCGTCGTCGCCAGCCCCGCCAACCCGACGGGCACGATGGTCGGGGCGTCGGCGCTCGCGGACCTCGCGGCCTGGTGCGCCGAGCACGGCGTGCGGCTGGTCAGCGACGAGATCTACCACGGCATCACCTACGACGCGGACGCGCAGGTCGCGACCGCCGCGCAGTACCTCGACACGGGCGCGGTCGTCGTGAACTCGTTCTCGAAGTACTGGGCGATGACGGGCTGGCGGCTGGGCTGGCTCGTCCTGCCCGACGACCTCGTCGCCCCCGTCGACGCGCTCGCGGGGAACGTCGCGCTGTGCCCGCCCGCGCTCGCGCAGCACGCCGGTGTCGCCGCGTTCAGTCCCGACGGGTACGCGGCCGCCCGGGCCAACGTCGAGCGGTACGCCGCGTCGCGCACCCTGCTGCTCGAGCGCCTGCCCGAGCTCGGCTGGACGCACGTCGCGCCCGCCGACGGCGCGTTCTACCTGTACGCCGACGTGTCCTCGACCGGTCTCGACTCGGTGACGTGGTGCGCGCGGCTGCTCGACGAGGCCGGCGTGGCGCTGACGCCCGGGACCGACTTCGACCCCGTCGACGGGCACCGGTTCGTGCGGCTGTCGTTCGCGTCGTCGCCGGACGTGGTGCGCGAGGCCGTCGACCGCATCGTGCGGTGGCAGGGGACGCTGACGGCCTGACCCCTGCGGGCCCCGCGGGCCGCGTGGGTGGTCCTGCACGGCCGGGTGGCGGCTGTCGCGCGGGCGGA
>NZ_JAAXOY010000557.1 GCF_012396155.1 Cellulomonas septica
GACACGGGCGGCGCGTGGACCGTGGGCGGCGGCTCGACCCGGTTCTCCGTCGGTGCCGGGACGGGCGCGATGCAGGTGCCGGCGGGGGCCACCCTGACCGCGACGCTCGGCTCGGCGGCGGTCGCGGCGACGGCGACGGACGTGCACACGACGCTCGCGCTCGACACCGTGCCGAACGGCCCGCTGTACGCCACGGTGTCCGGCCGCGTGGTCGGCTCGGCGGACTACGGCGCGCGGGTCAAGGTGCTCGCGGGCGGCGGCGTGCAGCTGCACACCGAGCGGTCCGGCACGGTCCTCACGGGCAACACGCTGCCGGGTGTCGTGCTGACCCCGGGTGCGCGCCTGCACGTGCGCGTGCAGGTCCAGGGCACCGCGCCGACGACGGTCCGCACGCGGGCCTGGCTCGACGGCACGCCCGAGCCGACGACGTGGCAGTACACGGCCACCGACGCGACGTCCGGCCTCCAGGCCGCGGGCGGCGTGCGCCTCATGGCGTACCTCAGCTCGTCGACGACGAACGGCCCGACGACGGTCCGCTGGGACGACCTCGCCGCGACCCGCCTGCCCTGACGGCCCGTCCCGGGTCCGGGCGCCGCAGGGACGCCCTGACGGGTCCCAGGCCCGGTGGAGCGTGCTCGGCTACAGCGGCCGACCCGCCTTCATCTCCGCGACGAGCGACCGGACGACCGCGTCGAGCTCGCCCGCGTTCCGTCGCGCGACCGCGCGCTGCCGCTGGTACGACGCGCCACGGCGCAGGATGACGCGCACGTGCTCGAGCTCCTCGCTGCACCCGAGCCGCTCCGCGACGGGCGCGAGCTCGACGAGCCAGCGGCCCACGGCGTCGGTGACCAGCTCCTCGTCGCCCGCGGCGTTCGTGATGATGATCGCGTCCATGCCGTAGCGGGCGGACCGCCACTTGTTCTCCTGCGCGAACCACGGCGGCAGCGCGGGGAGCGCCTCGCCGCGGTCGAGCATCGACGAGAAGTGCTCGACGAAGCAGTGCGTGAGGGCCGAGATCGCGGTGACCTCGAGCAGGTTGGTCGCGCCGTCGGCGACGCGCATCTCGAGCGTCCCGAACCGCGGCGACGGCCGGACGTCCCACCGCACCTCGTCGAACTGGTCGATGACGCCGGTGTGCATCATGTCGCCGACGTACTGCTCGAGCTGCTCCCACCGCTCGAACCCGAACGGCAGCCCGGCGGTCGGCAGCTGCTGGAACAGCAGCGCGCGGTTGGACGCATACCCGGTGTCCTTGCCGCCCCAGAACGGCGACGACGCGGACAGCGACTGCAGGTGCGGGAACACCGTGAGCATCGCGCGGGACAGCGGCAGCACCTTGTCGCGGTCCTCGATGCCGACGTGCACGTGCACGCCGTAGATGAGCATCTGCCGGCCCCACCACTGCGTCCGGTCGATGAGCGTCGCGTACCGCTGCTTGTCGGTGACCTTCTGCTGCGCCCAGTTGGCGAACGGGTGCGTGCCGCCGCCCATGAGCTCGATGCGCAGCGGCTCGGCGGCCGCGCCGACCTCGTCGAGCGCGCGGCGCAGGTCGGCGCCGGCCTCGCCGACGGTCCGGCACACGCCGGACGCGACCTCGACGGTGTTGAGCAGCAGCTCCTGCTTGATGTGCGGGTGCTCGGACCCGTCGGTCGGCCGGACGGTGTCGAAGATCGCCTGCGCGGCCTGCCGCAGGTCGCCCGAGTCGGCGTCGACGAGCGCGACCTCCCACTCGAGCCCGACGCTCGACCGCGCGGACCGCGCGAACGGCAGCGTGACGGGCGCGGCCATCAGACGCGCTCCACGACGAGCACCTGCTGGTGCCCGGCGACCCGGGTCAGGACGACCGTGGCCTCGGCGTCGCCGCGCAGGTCGAGCTGCTTGCGCAGCTGCTCGGGCACGACGGCCGTGCCGCGCTTCTTGATGGTCAGCCGGCCGACACCGCGCTCGCGCAGGTACGTGCGCAGCCGCTTGAGGCCGAACGGCATCGTGTCGAGCACGCGGTACGCGGTGGCGACGGGTTCGTCGTGCAGCTCGTCGGACGTCACGTAGGCGATCGTGGGGTCGACGAGCGTCCCGCGCACCCGCTGGGCGACGTCGCCGACCAGCCCGGCACGGATGACTGCGCCGTCGGGCTCGTAGAGGTACGCGGCCACGGGTCCGGCGGGGGCGTGCGCGGGGCCGTCGGGACCGGCGCCCAGGGTGTGCGCGGTCGTCCCCGCCAGCACGAGCGCCGACCGGCCGGGGCCCTCGGGCGCGAGCGGGCCGAACCACAGCCCGACCTCGACGACGTCGCCGTCGACGGACACCCACTGCGCCTGCGCGTCGGCCGGCAGCGCGGAGTGCGGCACACCGGGACCGAGCTTGAGCCCGAGCGCGGGGACGCGCTCGCGCAGCGCGAGGACCGCGTCGAGCGG
>NZ_JAAXOY010000558.1 GCF_012396155.1 Cellulomonas septica
CAGCCGGTCGAGCTCGGGCTGGAGGCCGACGTCGTCGCCGCGGGCGAGTCCCGCCGCGGTGACCACTGTACGACCCGCGTCGTCGCCGGTCCCGGGCGTCGCGCGCACCCACACGCGGCGGCGCGGGGCGAACAGGCTCGCCGCGAGGCCGCCGAACGCGAGGAGCGAGAACACGAGCACGAACGTGAGCGCCGGGTCGTGGCGGAGGTCGAGCGCGACGAACCGCGGCAGGCCGTCGAACGTCAGGGTGCCGAGGCCCTCGGGCAGGTCGACCGTCTCGCCCGGACGGACGTAGAGCGTGACGACGTTCCCGTCGGCGTCGACGGCCTGCTCCATGCGCGACTCGTCGAGCTCGTAGACGTTCTGCGGCACGCCGGTGTCGAGGCCGAGGTTGCCCGACCACACGGACAGCACGAGCAGCGGGTCGTCCGGCTGCGGGTCGGTCGAGCGGTACAGGGTGTCGCTGACCTGCGTCGCCGTCGGCAGCAGGTACCCGACGATGCCGATCTGCTGCTGGTCGCCCGACACGTCAGGCACCTTGACGACGCCGCGCGACGTGTACACCTCGTCCTGCGGCAGGAACGGCACGGCCCCGGCGAACGCGACCTCGCCCGCCGCGTCGCGGACCGTGAGCTCGGGCGCGTAGCCGTTGCCCTGCAGGTAGACCTTGGCGCCGCCCGCGGTCAGCGGGTGGTTGACCTTGATGGTCCGCTCCTGCGGCGCGTCGCCCGGCTCCGTGAGCGTGACGTGCGCCGTGAAGTCGCGGGACTGGAGCGTCTCGGGGTCGAAGCGCGCGTCGAACTCGTCGAGCCGCAGCGTGAACGGCACGAGCGTCGACGGGTCGAACGCGGTGCCGTTCTCGAACGTGTCGTAGTCGACCTGCGCGTTCGCGAACCCGCGCCCCTGCACGACGATCGCCTGGCCGCGGTAGTGCAGCAGCTGGCCGGTCGCGACCGACACGAGCAGCCCGACGAGCGCGAGGTGGAACACGAGGTTCCCGGTCTCGCGCAGGTACCCGCGCTCCCCCGCGGCCGACCACGTGCCGCCGCCCTCGTCGTGCACGTCGACGCGGTACGTCGGCACGAACGGGAGCCACGACCAGCCGCGGCGCATGGTGGCCGCGGCGCGCTCGGCGACGGTGCGCGCGTCGTCGTCCGTCGTCCCGCCGCCCTGCGCGGGGAACCGGCCGAGGCGGCGCGGCGTGCGCGGCGGACGGCCGCGGACCCCCGCGAGGTGCACCTGGGTGCGCGGCAGGATGCAGCCCACGAGCGACACGAACAGCAGCAGGTAGATCGCCGAGAACCAGACCGACGAGTAGACGCCGAAGAACCCGAGGCGGTCGAGCCAGGGGCCCGTCGTCGGGTGGTCGATCAGGTACTGCGCGACCTTGGCCGGGTCCTGCACGCGCTGCGGGAAGAGGGTGCCGGGCACGGCGGCGACGGCGAGCAGCATGAGCAGCAGCAGCGCGACGCGCATGCTCGTGAGCTGGCGCCACGCCCAGCGCACCCACCCGGTGAAGCCGAGCGTCGGCAGCTGGACGGGGGCACCCGCGGGCGCGTCGGGCGCGTCCGTGGGCTGCGTGAACGCGTCGTCGAGGCCCTCGGGGCGGTAGGTCGTCACGTCACACCACCGGCACGAAGGGGTCGTAGCCCGTCAGGACGCCCTGGAGCCAGGACGCCCACGTGCCCCACACGCCCGTCACGAGCGCGAAGCCCAGGATAACGAGCATCGCGCCGCCCACCCGCATGATCGCGCGGCGGTGGCGGCGCAGGAAGCCCACCATGCGCGTGCTGCTCTCGAGCCCGAGGGCGACGAGCAGGAACGGCAGGCCGAGGCCGACGCAGAACGCGACCGCGAGCAGCGCGCCGCGACCGGCCGAGCCGCCGTCGAGCGACAGCGTGAGGATCGCGGCGAGCGTCGGGCCGATGCAGGGCGTCCACCCGAGCCCGAACGTCACACCGAGCAGCGGTGCACCCCAGAGCCCGGCGCGGGGTGCGAGGTGGAGGCGGCGCTCGTTCTGCAGGAACGGGATCAGGCCCAGGAACCCGAGGCCCATGACGATCACGACGAGGCCCAGCACGCGCGTGACCGGGTCCTGCCAGCGCAGCAGCAGGCCGCCGAGCGAGACGACGCCCGACACGCGCAGCACGGCGACGCGGCCGAACGTGTCGATGAGGCGCGTCCCGAGCAGCCGCACGACGGTCATGGCACCGACGAACACGCCGAGCATCGCGCCGCCGACGGCCTCGCTGCGGTCGAACCCGTCGACGACCGCGAGCGACAGCCAGTCGTTGGCGGACCCCTCGGAGAGCGCGGCGGCCATGATGACGACACCGATGAGCAGCGTGCGCGGCTCGCGCCAGGAGTCGAGCGCGGTGGCGATGCGGCGCCGGCGCCCGGCGGGTGC
>NZ_JAAXOY010000559.1 GCF_012396155.1 Cellulomonas septica
CGCCCAGGCGGCGACGTCGGCGGGCAGCTCGGGCGCGTCGACGTGCCGGCCCGCGAGCAGCTCGACCACGTCGGGCGCGGGGATCCGCCGGCCGTCGCGTGCGAGGAAGCGCCCCGCGACGACGCCCCGCGCGATGTGCTGGTCGCCGCGCGCGAAGGACTGCTCGAGGTAGCAGACGCGCTCGTCCCACCCCAGCACGCGGGTGGTGATCGTGAACCGCTGCCCGAGCGTGAGGGACCGCCGGTACTTGACGGTGGAGGCGGCGACGACCGGGTACCAGCCGTGCTCGGCGAGGAGACCGTATCCACCGAGGTCGGCGATGAAGTTGGCGCGCGCGACGTCCATCATCTGCAGGTAC
The DNA here is from genome assembly GCF_012396155.1 of Cellulomonas septica. Taxonomy (GTDB): domain Bacteria; phylum Actinomycetota; class Actinomycetes; order Actinomycetales; family Cellulomonadaceae; genus Cellulomonas; species Cellulomonas septica. The sequence continues at coordinate 359 of NZ_JAAXOY010000559.1, forward strand.
ACGCCGTTGTTGACGTGCCGGTAGAGGTCGAGGTCGCCCGGGTGCACGCGCATCGTCGTGACGGACGGCGAGAAGAGCGTCTGCCCCGGGACCGCGGGTCGGGGGCGGAACGTGGCGAGGGCGAGCTGGAGCGTCCGGGTCACGACGCGATGTTACTCGCGGGTAGCAAACGGCGGCGAGGGCGCCCGCCGACGGTCAGACCGGGGGAGCGGGGTCGTACTGGATGCCCCGCCGGACACCGCGGGCGGCCTCGACGGAGTCCAGCCGCGCCACCAGGTGCAGCGCCATGTCGATGCCCGCGGACACGCCCGCCGACGTCATGACGTCGCCGTCGTCGACGAACCGCGCCTCGGTGTCCGCCAGGACGCTCGGGTCGATCGCCGCGAGCTCGTCGAACGCCGACCAGTGCGTCGTCGCCGGCCGTCCGGCCAGCAGCCCCGCGGCCGCGAGCACCAGCGCACCGGTGCACACGCTCGTGACCAGCGGCGTCGTCGCACGCACGCCGCGCAACCACTCGAGGTGCTCGGAGTCGGCCGCGAGCGGGCGCGTCCCCGCACCGCCCGGGTACACGAGCACGTGCAGCGGGCCGACCTCCTCGGCGGAGGTGTCGGGCACCAGGCCCAGGCCCTTCGCGCACCGCACGCCCGCACCGTCGGCCGAGAACGTCACGACCTCGGGGTGCAGGGGCGAGTGGGCCGCCCACGACGACAGCACGTCGAACGGCCCCACGACGTCGAGCTCCTCGGCCCCGTCGAAGACGAAGATGCCGATCCGCAGGTGGTGGCCGGTGTTCACGGGACTCAGTAGCCCGGCAGCGCCAGCATCTGGTCGAGCGCGACCCGCGCCCAGTGCGCGTCGTCGGCGTCCACCACGATCCGGTTCGGCACGCGTCCCGCCGCGAGCGACTCCATCGCCCACACCAGGTGCGGGAGGTCGATGCGGTTCATCGTCGAGCAGAAGCACACCGTCGAGTCGAGGTAGTGCACCTGCTTGTCCGGGTGCGCGTTCGCCAGGCGGCGGACCAGGTTGAGCTCCGTGCCGACCGCCCACGACGTGCCCGGCTCGGCCGCGTCGAGCGCCTTGATGATGTACTCCGTCGAGCCCACCATGTCGGCCGCCGTGACGACCTCGTGCTTGCACTCGGGGTGCACGAGGACCGTGACGTCCGGCACGGCCGCGCGGATGTCCGTGACGTTGCGCTCCGAGAAGCGGCCGTGCACCGAGCAGTGCCCGCGCCACAGGATCATGCGCGCGTCCTTGAGCTGCTGCGCCGTCAGGCCGCCGTTCGGCTTGCGCGGGTCGAACACCACGCAGTCGTCGAGCGACAGGCCGAGCTGCAGCACCGCGGTGTTCCGGCCGAGGTGCTGGTCCGGCATGAACAGCACCTTGCCGGTGCCGTCGAGCCCGCCCACCTTGTCGAACGCCCAGCGCAGCGCGACGTGCGCGTTCGACGACGTGCACACCGTGCCGCCGTGACGACCCGTGAACGCCTTGATCGCCGCCGTCGAGTTCATGTACGTGACCGGGACGGTGTCCTTGGCGACACCCGCGTCGACGAGCACGTCCCACGCGTCCTCGACCTGGTCGATCGCCGCCATGTCCGCCATCGAGCAGCCCGCCGCGAGGTCCGGGAGCACGACCTGCTGGCTGTCCGACGTGAGGATGTCCGCGGACTCGGCCATGAAGTGCACGCCGCAGAAGATGACGAACTCCGCGTCGGGGCGGGCCGCGGCCTCGCGCGCGAGCTTGAACGAGTCGCCGGTGACGTCGGCGAACGCGATGACCTCGTCGCGCTGGTAGTGGTGGCCGAGCACGAACGCGCGGTCACCCAGCGCGGCACGCGCAGCGCGCGCCCGCTCGACGAGGTCCGGGTCGCTCGGCGCGGGCAGGTCCCCGACGCACTCGACCCCGCGCTCCGAGGCGAGGTCGACGCCGCGGCCGAGCAGCAGCAGGGCCGAGGGCGCGGGCTCCGTGAAGGCGGCGGAGGTCGTCAGCGTCACGGGACCGATCCTCGCACACGGGCGTGCGCGCGAGCCCGGGACGTCCG
>NZ_JAAXOY010000056.1 GCF_012396155.1 Cellulomonas septica
CCCGTCACGCGCGCCCGGACGAGCGCGCGGTCCAGCGGGCCGTCGGCCAGCACGACGGACGTGCGGCCCCACGTGTTGCCGTTGCGGAACGCGCGCGCGAGCACCCAGCGTCGCGTCACGCGCTCGGGCGGGACGACGTCGACCACGACGGCCTCGTCGCACCACACCATCCGCCCGCCCGCTTTCGCGAGCTGCCGCGTGAGGAGCTGGTCGGAGCCGCCGGACAGGCCGAACCTCTCGTCGAACCGCAGCCCGAGCGCACGCACCCGGGCCAGGTCCAGCAGCAGGTTGTTCGTCGCGGCGACGTCGGTCGTCGTGCCCGTCGGCAGGCGCCGGCGGTCGAAGAACCGGCCCGCCGCGACCCACGCGTCGGGCTGCTGCTCGAACTCCGACACCACGGGCCCGACGACGCCCTCCGGTCGGTCGACCAGGTACGTGTCGACGAGCAGGCGCAGCCACGTCGGCACGGGCCGCTCGTCGTCGTCGATGAACACCAGCAGGTCCGCGTCGGTCGACTCGTCGAACGCGCGGTTGCGCGCCGCGGCGATGCCCGGCTGCGGCTCGTGGGCGTACCGGACGACGGGGCCGCCGTCGGCCGCGGACCGCGCCGCCTCCTCCTCCACGACCCCGCGCGCACCGCCGTCGGGGTCGTTGTCGACGACGAGCACCTCCGCGGGCGGGTCGAGCAGCGCGGCCTGCGCCACGAGCATCGGCAGCGCCGCCCGCAGGTCGTCGGGGCGCTGGTAGGTCAGCACCCCGACGACCGTGCGCGGGTCGCCGTGACCGGCCGCCGCCGCGTCGTGGGCCGCCACCGTCTTCGAGCCGTCCTCCATCGGTCCCCCTGCCGGACGTCGCTCCCCCTGAGCGGCGATCATGGCACGACCGGGCGCGCCACCAGCTCGCTCCACCGAGCCGTGAGCGGCAGCGTCGTCGTGGTCGTCGACGTGTACACCGACAGGCCGATCCCGCCCGCGGCCTGCAGCGCGGCCGTGGTGCTCGTGCCCGACAGGGTCCACGCCGTCGGCTCCGGCGAGCCCGAGGCCCACACCTTCGCGCGCAGCGTCGTCGTGCCCGTCCCGGTCACCTGGAAGCGGGTCTGGAGCGTCTGGCCGGCGGTGTACGTGATGCCGGGGACGTTGACCTGCGCCACGGTGACCGTGGTGCCGGCGGAGATCCCGACGATCGACGCCCGGACCACGCCCGTCGACAGCATCTTGAGCCGCAGCCGGTAGCCGTCCGTCGTGCCCGCGGTGCGACCCGCGAGCTCGAGGTCCGTGCCCGAGCCCGTCGGCATGACGTCGAGCGCGACCTTCGCCGTGAGGTCCGTGCTGGTCGACGAGACCGGCAGGAAGGACGACAGACGGAACCCGGCGCCGGTGACGCGCATCGCGCCCGTGCCGCTCGCGACGGAGAAGTTCGCCGCCCCGCCCTGGACCGTCCACGCGCCGCCGGTGTCGGCCGAGCCCCAGCCGCCCGTGACCGACCGCGCGAACGGGTCGAGCGCGAACGGGGCGTCGGCGGGCGGCGCGGCCACGGTGACCTCGCGGGTCGTGGTGCCGGTGTCGCCGTCGTCGTCCGTCGTCGTGAGCGTGATGGTGTACGTGCCGTCGGCCGCGTACGTGTGGTTCGCCGTCGCGCCGGTCGCGGTCGCGCCGTCGCCGAACTGCCAGGCGTACGACGTGATCTGGCCGTCCGCGTCCGTCGAGGCCGACGCGTCGACCACGACCGCGAGGTGCGTCGGCGTCGCCGTGAAGGCCGCGACCGGGCCCTGGTTCGGGACGGGCGCCGCCACGGTGACCTCGCGGGTCGTCGTGCCGGTGTCGCCCCGGTCGTCGGTGACGGTCAGCGTGACCGTGTACGTCCCGGCCGCCGCGTACGTGTGGGACGCGGTCGCACCCGTGCCCGTCGCGCCGTCACCGAAGTCCCACGCGTGCGCGGTCAGGGTGCCGTCGGCGTCGGCCGACGCGGAGCCGTCGACCGCGACCGTGAGGTCGGTCGGCGTCGCGGTGAACGCCGCCACGGGCGCCTGGTTGGGCGCCACGACCGTGACCGTGCGGACCGTCTGCGCGCTGCCGCCGCGGTCGTCCGTGACGGTGAGCGTCACCTCGTAGTCGCCGCCCGCCGCGTACGTGTGCGTCGGGGCGGGTCCGTCGCCCGTCGTGCCGTCGCCGAACGTCCACGCGTGCTGCGTGATCGTGCCGTCCGGGTCGGACGACGTGCCGGCGTCGAACGCGACCGTGAGGTCCGTCGGCGTCGCCGTGAATCCGGCCGTCGGGAGCTGGTTCGGCGCGACCACGGTGACGTCGTGGGCGACCTGCGCGGTCGCGCCCTTGTCGTCCGTGACCGTCAGCGTGACCGTGTACGTGCCGCCCGCCGTGTAGGTGTGCGACGGGGTCGCCCCCGTGGCGGTCGCGCCGTCGCCGAACGTCCAGGCGTAGCCGGCGACGGTGCCGTCGGAGTCGGTCGAGCCCGTGGCGTCGAAGGCCGCCGTGAGGTCCGTCGGCGTGGCGGTGAACGCCCCGACCGGCGGCTGGTTCGGCAGCTGACCCGTCTTGCCGAGCGCGTAGTGGTTGGTCACCGTCTGCGCGTCGAGCACCGAGGAGTACACCGCGACCTCGTCGATCGTGCCCGCGAACCACGCCTGCGGGCCCCACGTCGTGTCGCCGAAGATCCGCCAGTAGCCGTTGTACGCCTGCGCGCCCGTCTGCGGGTTCGTGCCCTGCAGGGCGCCGTCGACGTACAGCTTCATGCCGTCAGGGCCCTGCGTGGCGACCAGGTGGTGCCACTGGTTGTTGTTGTACGACGCGGCCGTCGTGATCGTGTTGGCCACGCCCGTCCAGGTGCCGAACGTCAGGCGCCCGTTCGTCTCCATGTAGACGTGCCGGTCGTAGCTGCCCGACACCCCGGTGTTCGTGTCGCCGAAGCCGATCAGCTTGCCGCCGTTCGTCGTCGACGTCTTGAACCACAGCTCCTGCGAGTAGACCGTCGGGTTCGAGACCTGCTGCGTGCTCGCGACGAGCGTGTTGCTCGAGCCCAGCGACCGGACCGCGGTGTTGCTCACGCCCGACAGCGCACCGGACTGGCTGCGCAGGAACGTGCCGCGGTACACGCCCGGCGTGCCGTACGGGCCGGAGTCCGCCGCGGTCGTGCCCGACCCCTCACCCAGCCGCCAGTACAGCTCGGGGCCCGCGTCGTAGACCGCCTTGCCGTACTTGTCGGCGGGGGCCGGCGGCTTGGCGACCGTGCGGCCCGACAGCGTGTAGTGGTTCTCGACCTGCGCGACCGTGAGCGGCGCCGGGTAGACGGCGACGTCGTCGATGCTGCCCGCGAGGTAGCTGCTGGTCGGCTGGTTCGGCCACCCGCCGAGGTTGTCGCCGCCGATCCGCCAGTAGCCGGCGTACGCCTGGCCCGTGGTCGTGTCGGCCCGCTGCCCGACGCGACGCCCGTCGACGTAGAGCTTCATGCCCTCGGTGCCCATCGACGCCACGACGTGGTGCCACTGGCCGTCGTTGTACGCCGCGGAGCTCGTGAGCGTGCGGACGGAGCCCGGGTACACGCCGAACGTGATCTTCCCGGAGTTCTCCATGTAGACGTGCCGGTCATAGCTGCCCGACGAGCCCGTCTGCAGGTTGGAGAACCCGACGATCTTGCCGCCGCGCGTCGTCGTGGTCTTGACCCACGCCTCGACCGCGAACGAGTCCGGCCCCTGGATCGCCGTGCTCGTGGCGCCCGTCGAGCTCGCGGTGCCGTCGAACGTCGAGGCGGCGTTCGGGTCGTCGACGATCGCGCCGGCCGCACCGCGCGTCACGGTGGACCCGAGCGTGAGGTCGGACCAGCCCACCCAGTCGAACGCCGTGGTGCCGCTGGGCTCGCCGAGCCGCCACAGCGACGTCGCACCGTCGGTGCGCACCTGCTGCGCGTACGCGCTGGTCGAGGCGTCGTCGGAGACGGTCACCTGGACCTGGTCGGTGATCGCGGAGTTGCCGAACGGGTCGACGGCCTTGATCCGGTACGTGTACGTCGTCCCCGGCGTCAGCCCGGTGTCGAGGAAGCCCATCTGCGGGCGCTTCCAGACGACCGACGCCGCCGTGACGGTGTGGATGACCTGGCCGTTGCGCGACACCGTGTACGTGAGGTTCTCGTTGTCGCGGTCGTAGTTCGCGGGCCAGCTCAGGCGGACCGTGCCGGACTGGAACGACGCCGCCGACAGCGGCCACGTGGCCGACGCCAGGCGCGGCCCCTGCTTGTTGGGCGCGGTGTCCGTGCGCGCGAACCGAGCGAGACCCTGCTGGCCCTTGTTGTTGACGATCGTGAACTCGCCGCCGTACAGGAGGTACTGGTCGTTGCCCGTGACCGTCCACGGCCCCTGGCCCTGGCCGGTGTACGAGCCCGAGTTGATGTCGGGGTACCAGTTGAGCAGCGTCGGCGTGGGCTTGCCGGCGTAGTTGTAGTAGCCGTACGGGTCGGCCGTCGCGACGCCCGTCACGGCCTTGCTGAACGCGAGCGCGCGGTAGAACGTCCACGGCTCGGTCTGCGGGAAGCCGCCGATGTTGCCGCAGTAGTGCGGGTGCCCCGCGACGTACACCGCGTCACCCGGGCCGGGCCACGCCGCGTACGTGTCGCCGTGGCAGTCCTCGACCCAGACCAGTTCGCCCGTGGCCCAGTCGCCGCGCGCGGTGCCCTCGAGGTTGCCGGTGCTGCCGAAGACGTAGCCCGTGACGTAGAAGCTCGTCGCGTCGCTCGACAGGCTCGTGATGGACGCCTGGGTCGAGCCGTTGCGGATGAGCCCGTTGATCGCGAGCGGAAGCGTCGCACCCGTGACGGCGTCGACGCGCGCCAGCCCGTAGCCGGGGTTCCCGCTCCCGTTGAACGTCGAGAAGCTGCCGCCGACGATGACCTGCGTCTGGTCGGGCGACACGACGAGCGCGCTCACCGAGCCGTCGTCGGCGCTGGGCGCCCACGGCAGGAGCGCGCCGTCGGCCGCGTTGAACGCGGCGACCTTGTTGCGCGCCGACCCGTTGGCGTTGGTGAACGAGCCGCCGACGTACACGGTCGTGTTCGTCGCGACGATCGTGCGGACCTGCGAGTCGACGCCCGGGTTGAAGGACGTGACGAGCGCGCCCGTCGCCGCGTCGAAGGCCGCGATCCGGTACCGCGCCTGCCCCGCGATGCTCGTGAAGTTGCCGCCCACGTACACGCGCGTCCCGTCGGGCGACACGGCGACCGTCCGCACCTGCGCGTTGGGGTTCGGCGCCCACGACGCGTCGAGGACGCCGGTCGCGAGGTCGTACGCGAGGAGGTTGGCGCGGGGCACCAGGTTGGTGCCGGCGGCCGAGCCGGCGGGGCGCGCGTTCGCGAAGTCGCCGCCGACGAACACCCGCGACCCCGCGATGCCCTGCTGCCAGACGACGCCGTCGATCTGCACGGTCGGCAGCGAGTCGGCGGCGACCGTCAGCGGCGTCCCCTCGAGCGGGGCGGTGTCGGCGGCGGCCGGCGTCGCGAGCGTCGCACCGACGAACGTCAGGGCGGCGGCTGCGACGAGCGCGGAGGATCGGGCGACGAGTCCGCGGAAGCGGGTCATGGGGCACCTCGGGGGCGACGGGGGCGCACGGCAGGGCGAGCCGCGCACGAGGATCGTAAGCAGCGGAAACCGCCCCGAAGGGGGTGGAACCGGGTGAACTGGACGCGCAACCGGGTGATTCGGACGAATCGTTTCGCCGGTGCGCGTGACGACGCCCGGGCCACCGTCCGTGGGAAGCCTTTCCCGGGCTCATCGGGACGCGCGACGGCCCCGCCTCCCGCTGGTGGGCGGGACGGCGAGGCCGTCGGTGTGCCGGTGCTCGGCGGGTCAGGCGGTGACGGGACGCGCCGTCAGCTGGCTCCACCGGGCGGTCAGCGGCAGCGTCGTCGTGGTCGACGAGGTGTAGACCGACAGGCCCACACCGCCGCCCACCTGGAGCGCCGCCGTCGTGCTCGTGCCGGTGAGGGTCCACGTGGTCGGCTCGGGCGAGCCCGCGGGCCACACCTTGAGCCGCAGGGTGGTCGTTCCCGTGCCCTCGACCTGCAGGCGCACGGACAGCGTCTGCCCGGCCGAGTAGGTGACGCCCGGGACGTTCACCTGCGCCACGGTCGCCGTCGTGCCCGCGGACACCCCGATGAGCGACGCGCGCACGACGCCCGTGCTCAGCATCTTGAGCCGTGCGCGGTACCCGTCGGTCGTGCCGACCGCGCGGCCCGCGACCTCGAGGTCCGTCCCGCTGCCCGTCGGCGCGGCGTCGAGCGCGACGTCCACCCGGACGTCGGAGCTCGTCGACGAGACCGGCAGGAACGAGGACAGCCGGAACCCGGCACCCGTGACGCGCATGGCACCCACGCCCGACGCGACCGAGAAGTTCGCCGCGCCGCCCGCGACCGTCCACGCGCCACCCGTGTCGGCGGTGCCCCAGCCGCCCGCGACGGTCCGCGCGAACGCGTCCGCGGCGAACGGCGCGTCGGCCGGCGGTGTCGTGACCGTGACGTCGTGCGTCGTCTGCGCGGTCGCGCCGTCGTCGTCGGTGACCGTGAGCGTGACCGTGTACGTGCCGTCGGTCGCGTAGGCGTGCGACGCGGTCGTGCCGGTCGCCGTCCCGCCGTCGCCGAAGCTCCAGGCGCGCTGCGCGATCGTGCCGTCGGGGTCGGACGAGCCGGCCGAGTCGACCTGCACCGAGAGCCCCGTCGTCGCCGTCGTGAACGCGGCGACCGGCGGCTGGTTCGGCGGCGGCGCGGTCACCGTCACGTCGTGCGACACCTGCGCGGTGTGGCCGTCGTCGTCGGTCACGGTCAGCGTCACCGTGTAGGTGCCGCCGGTCGCGTAGGCGTGCGACGCGGTCGCGCCCGTGCCCGTGCCGCCGTCGCCGAAGCTCCAGGCGTAGGACGCGATCGTGCCGTCCGGGTCGGCCGACGCGGAGCCGTCGACGTTCACCGTCAGGCCGTTCGGCGTCGGCGTGAACGCCGCGACCGGGGGCTGCTCCGGCGCCTCGCCGGTCACGCCGAGCGTGTGGTGCGCCGCGACGGTCCCCGGCGCGAGCGCGAACGGGTACACCGCGACCTCGTCGATCGCACCGTTGAAGTTGTTCGACGTCGGCGCGTTCGGCCAGCCGCTCAGGCTGTCACCGCCGATCCGCCAGAAGCCGGTGAAGTTGCGGCCCGACGGGTTGTCCGTGCGCGACGCGACCAGCGCGCCGTCCACGTAGAGCGCCATGCCCTGGCCGTCCATCGTGCCGACGACGTGGTGCCACTGGCCGTTGTTGACCGCCTGCGGCGACCGCACCGTGCGGTTCTGGCCCGGGCTCGCGCCGAACTGCACCCGTCCCGCGCTGTCGACGTACAACTGGCGGTCGCGCGTGCCGCTCGTGCCGGTCAGGCTCGTCGAGCTGCCGAACCCGACGACCCAGCCGCCCTGGTTCGACGTGGTGCGGATCCACGCCTCGACGGAGAGCTCGTTCATGTCCTGCTCGCGCTGCGGCGCGACGACGCGGCTGTTGGTCGTCCCGGCGAACGTGGTGGCCGTCGTCGAGTCGCCCGCGATCGCGCCGGTCGTGCCACGGGTCAGCGCGGTGCCGGTCGTGGCGTCGTCCGTGCCGGCCGCGTCGAGCGCGGTCGTGCCGCTCGCCTCGCCCAGGCGCCAGTAGTGCGACGCGCCGTCGGTCATGACGGTCTGGGCGTACGGGCTCACCGGTCCGGTGCCGTCGGCGACGACCTGCACGGACGGGCTCGTCACGGTGTTGCCGAACGGGTCCGAGACGCGCACCGCGTAGGTGTACGTCTGGCCCGGTGTGAGCCCGGTGTCCGTGTACCCCTGCGTGGGCCGCTTCCAGATGACCGACTTCTTGACCTCGTTCGACACGGGCTGGCCGTTGCGCAGCACGCGGTAGGTCAGGTCCTCGTTGTCGAAGTCCGCGTTCGCGGTCCAGGAGATGCGCACGGCGCCGGTCCCGATGCCGCGGGCCGTGGGCGTGAAGTCCGCGCCCGAGAACCGCGGACCCTGGTCGTTGGGCGCGATGCTCGGGACGGCGAACCGCACGAGACCCTGCTGGCGGCGGAAGTTCACGTTGAGGAACTCGCCGCCGTACACGATGTACCGGTCGTCGCCGGTGACGGCCCACGGCCCCTGGTTCTGGCCCGTGTACGTGCCGGTGTCCAGGTCGGGGTAGAAGTTCAGCATCTCGGGCGCGTTCGTGCCCTCGAAGTTGGTGTAGCCCAGGTGCTCGCGGCCGAGCTTGCGCATGGGCTCCTTGGTGTAGGCGTCGGCGCGGTAGAACAGCCACTCGTCGTTCTGCGGCGTACCGCCGACGTTGCCGCAGTAGTGATGGTGGCTCGCGGCGTAGACCACCGGACCCTGCGCGTGCACGCCGTACGAGTCGCCGTGGCAGTCGGCGATCCAGCGGATCGAGCCGGTCTCCCAGTCGGCGGCGAAGACGCCCTCGAGCGTGCCGCCCGAGCGCCCGAACGTGTAGCCCGTGCCGTACATGTTGTCCGCGTCGCCCGTGAGGCCCGTGATCGACCCCGCGGTGCCGCTGTTGCGGATCTGCGACGTCGCCGGGAACGACAGCGGGGCGCCGGTCACGGAGTCGACGCGCGCGAGCCCGTCCGGGGCCGCGGTGCTGCCGTTGAACGACGTGAAGTTGCCGCCGACGATCACGGTCGCGCCGTCGGGCGAGACGGTCAGCGCGCTCACCGAGCCGTCGTCGACGCTCGGGTTCCACGGCAGCAGCGCACCGTTGGCGGCGTTGAACGCGGCGAGCCGCGTCCGCGTCGCGCTGCCGGCCTGCGTGAAGATGCCGCCCGCGTAGACGGTCGTGTTGGTCGCGGCGAGCGCCCGGACCTGGCCGTTGGTGCCCGCGTTGAACGTCGTGATGAGCGCGCCGCTCGCCGCGTCGAACGCCGCGATGCGGTACCGCGTGGTCCCCGCGATGCTCGTGAAGTTGCCGCCGACGTAGATGCGCGACCCGTCGGGCGACTTCACGACCGCGCGGACCTGCGCGTTCGGGTTCGGCGCCCAGCCGCTGTCGAGCACGCCCGTCGTGACGTCGAAGCGCAGGAGGTTGGTGCGGGTGACGGTGTTGACGCCCGCCGCCGCGCCGGCCGGGCGCGCGTTCTGGAAGTCGCCGCCCGCGTACACCTGGTTGCCGACCATCGTCTGCTGCCACACGACGCCGTTGATCTGCACCGTGGGGAGCGCGTCGGCGGAGACCGTCGGGGGCAGCTCGGGCGGCGGGGCGGTGTCGGCCTGCGCCGGCGCGGCACCGACGACCAGCCCGACGGCGACCGTCGCCGCAGCGGTGAGAAGGGCCCACGCACGAGCGACCGGACGACGGTCGGTGACTGGACGCAGAGACATGACGACACCCCGGGGCGCTCGGACAGTGGGCGAACGCGCACGATCCTACGAGCGGGAAACCGCGCAAAACAGGACAGGACGGGTGAAAACACCTGTCACGACGGGTGATACTCGGACACCCGTCCGAGCGAGGAGGACGCCGTGACCTGCGCCGACGCACGTCGCCCGGCCCGCGCCGTCGAGCGGCTCGGGCCGGGCGTGCGCCAGGCGCTCAGGCGCTCGGGCCTGCGCCCTCGAAGAGGACCGTCGTCACGGTCGGGTCGTAGCTCACGGGACTCGTGGCGCTGCTCCTGGTCGGCGGGCTCGTCGTCGTGCTCGTGACGGCCGCCCGCAGCCGCCCGACCGTCGCCGACCTCGCGTGGCTCACCGGCGACCCGGTCCCCCCGAGCGACGAGGCCGAGGTCGTGTCCCGCTACCTGCGGCGGCACCGCACGTACCGCGTCGTCGGCGCGCTCACGGGCGTGTGCCTCGCGGTCGTCGTCGGGATCCGCTGGTACGGCGCGCTCGTCGTCGGGGTCGGCGGACGCAGCCCGCTGGCCGACCCGCTGTTCCTCGGCCTCACGGGCGTCGTCGTCGGGGCGCTCGTCGCCGAGTCCTTCCGGCTCCCCCGTCCGAAGGGACCCGTCCGCGCCTCCCTCGCGCCGCGCACCGACGGAGCGGGCGCCGGGCACGTCCGGGCGGCCCG
>NZ_JAAXOY010000560.1 GCF_012396155.1 Cellulomonas septica
TGGCGCGACGCCGGGGGCGACGCCGTCGCGTCCGGGCTCGCCGACGAGGTCGCCGCGGTGTGCGCGACGCTCGGCACGCCCGTGCGCGTCGAGCTGCCCGGCGGTGCCGAGCTCGCGGGCGTCGCGGAGCGGCTCGACGACGACGGCGGACTCGTGGTCGTCGACGCCGCCGGGGTCGCGCACCACGTCCTCGCGGGTGACGTCCGTCACGTGCGGTCCGGGGCGTGAACTAGGCTCGGCACGTGCCCGACGACGGTTCCCCGCCCGCCACCGGTGCCGGGCGACCCGTCGACGAGACCGCGGTCGCCGAGTCCACCGTCGGCGAGCTCGAGGCCCAGCTGCTGGGCGGTGCTCGCCGCTACAGCGCGCACGACCTGGCCCGACGCGCCCACATCGACGTCGACATCGTCCGCGGCTTCTGGACGACGGTCGGCCTGCCGCACGCGGACCCCGACGACACCGTCTACACCGAGCGCGACGCCGAGGCCGTCGACCGTGCCGTCGCCCTGGTCCGCGAGCACGGGCTCGACATCCGCACCGTCCTCACCGTCACGCGCGCGCTCGGCCACACCGCCGACCGCCTCGCGCTGTGGCAGGTCGAAGCCCTCGTCGAGGACATGGAGACGCGGTACGAGCTCGACGACACCACCGCGCGCCTGCTGACCCTCGACCGGCTCGCCGACCTCGCGCCCCTGCTCGAGGCGCAGCTCGTGCACGCCTACCGCCGGCAGCTCGCCGCGATCGCCGGCCGGTACGCCGCCGAGTTCGGCGCGCAGCGCTCGCCCGGCGTCGACGCCTCCGCGCTCCCGCTCGCGCGGGCCGTCGGGTTCGCCGACATGGTGTCCTTCACCCGCCGGACCGCCGGGCTGGGGTCCACCGACCTGTCGCAGTTCGTGCAGCGGTTCGAGGCAGCCGCGCGCGACGTCGTCACCGGCGCCGGGGGTCGCGTCGTCAAGACCATCGGCGACGCCGTTCTGTTCGTGGCCGACACCCCCGCGACCGGCGCGCGCGTCGCGCTCGGGCTCGCCGAGGCCCTCGGCGGTGCGCTCGACGTCGACCGCGAGCAGGCCGTCGGCGGGCTCGCCGAGGGGGCGCGCGGTGTGACGCCCGTGCGCGTCGGGTTCGTCTGGGGGCGCGTGCTGTCGCGATTCGGCGACGTGTTCGGCCCCGACGTGAACCTCGCCGCGCGGCTCACCGACATCGCCGAGCCGAGCACCGTCCTCACCGACCCCGAGACCGCCCAGGTGCTCGGCGGCGACCCACGCTTCGTGCTCGACGAGCGCCCCGCCCTCGACCTCCAGGGCATCGGCACGGTCACCCCGTACCGCCTCACCGCCGCCCCGGCCTGACGTCGCGCGGTCGGGCGGCCGGCGTAGGTGCTAGATCAGCGTCTCGTCCGGGTCGACCGGTTCGAGGAGCTGGGGGCCGTTGTTGCGGACGGAGCTGACGAGCGTCGAGACGGGCGTGGCGATGAGGCGCGGGGACGGGGCTTCGAGGAGGCGGCGGGCCTCGTCGGCGCCCGCCGACGGGTCGAGCCACGCGTCCCAGTCGTCGCGGCGCAGCATGAGCGGCTGCCGGTCGTGGATGTGCGCGTGCTCGTCGGACGCCGGGCGCGTGATGACGGTCGCGCTGACGAGCCAGCGGTCGGGGTCGTCGTCGGACTTCGTCGGGTCCTTCCAGAACTCGTACAGCCCGGCGAGTGCGACGAGGTCGTCGTCGGCCGGGTGCAGGTAGAACGGCTGCTTCGTCCGGGTGAGCGCGCCGGGCTCGGGCTTCTTCCACTCGTAGTAGCCGTCGGCGGGGAGCAGGGCGCGGCGGGCGGCGAACGGGCGCGAGAACGCGGACTTCTCGGCGACGGACTCGACACGCGCGTTGATCATGCGGGCGCCGACGGACGGGTCCTTGGCCCACGACGGGACGAGCCCCCACCGGGCGACGCGGAGCTGGCGCGTGATCTCGCCTGTCTCCTTGTCGGCGCGCTCGACGACCATGCGCACGCCGTCGGTCGGGGCGACGTTCCACGATGGCGGGAGCAGCCGGACGTCGTCGGCGACGGTCGCGATCGCGAACTCGTCGGCCAGGGCCTGGTCCTCGCGGAAGGAGGCGTAGCGACCGCACATGCGGGCCAGCCTGCCAGGTCGCACCCACACGCGCGGGCAGACCGGAAAGCGGCGTCGGAGTCGTGCGGGCGACGTCGTACCCGACGTGACCAGACCCATATCGAATCGATTCGCGTCGGCTCGGATCGGGTGCGACCATGGAGAGCGATGACCGCGCGCCCCGCCTCCAGCACCCCTGCGGCGCCGCCCACCCCCCGGACCAACGCGCCGAACCATGCCCTGACCTGCGCCTTCGTCCCGTGCCCGGACCGCCCGACACGCACCCCCGCCGAC
>NZ_JAAXOY010000561.1 GCF_012396155.1 Cellulomonas septica
GTGCGGTCGACGACGGCCGACCTCGCGGTGCTGCTGACGGCGCTGCTCGACGGTGCGGCGCCGGGCGCGTGGGCGCTCGACCCGCGTGCGGACCTGGACGCGACCGAGCGGGTCGGCCTGTTCTGGCTGACCCGCTCGACGGACGTCGGCACGACGACCTGGCACAACGGCATGACGGGCGGGTTCGCGTCGTTCGTCGGCCTGGACCGTGCCGCGCGGCGCGGCGTCGTCGTGCTGTCCGACGTGGCGTCCAGCGTCGACGCGCTCGGCACCCGGCTGCTGGCCGGCGAGCGCGTGTGAGGTCAGACGACCTCGCCGAGCGCCTCCTCGGGCGTCCGCTCGACGGCGCGCGCACCGCGGTCCCAGCGCTGCCACAGCACGCGCTCACCGACGCTGCGCGCCATGACGTGCCCGGTGACGAGGAACGCGACGACGCCCACGGCGAGCACGCCGACGCCGACCCAGAACGGCGACGTCGGGCTCGCGTGCTCGGCGAGCAGCCCGGCGACGACGGGCGCGGGGGCGGCGAAGCCCCAGCGGACCAGGTTGAACGCGCCGGTCGTGACGCGGCGGTCGGGCGAGCCGGTCGCGAGCGCGAGGTCGGTGAGGTTGGCGTTGGCGACGCCCATCGCGACGCCGGCGACGACGAGCACGGCGACCGACTGCGCGGTGCCGCCGGACGTCGCGAGACCGACGAGCGCGAGCAGGAGCACGACGACGGCGAGGCCGACGGTCTGCACGGCACCGAGGCGGTGCGCGAGCCGGTGCCCGACGACGAGGATGCCGACCGCGAGGCCGATGCCCCACGCGGTGAAGACGAGCCCGAGCGGGACGACGTCGAGGCCCAGGAAGACGGGCGTGTAGCCGAGCACGACGAAGAACACGAAGTTGTAGGTCGCGGTGACGACGCACAGCGCGACGAACGCGGGCCGGCGGAAGGGTGTGAACACCTGGCCGAGGCGCAGCGGCGCGGGCGGCTCGGCGGGGTCCTTGAGCCGGGTCACCGAGAGCGTGAGCGCGACGAGCATGAAGAGGCCGCACAGCAGGAACGGCACGCGCCACGAGATCTGGCCGAGCAGCCCGCCCAGGAGCGGGCCGACGGCGAAGCCCAGCCCGACGCACGTCTCGAAGAGCTCGACGACCCACTCGCGGTCCTGCGCGAGGGACACGAGCAGCACCATCGCGGTCGCGAAGAACATGGCGTTGCCCAGGCCCCACAGCCCGCGCAGCGCGGAGAGGGCGCCGATCCCGCCGGTCAGGGACGCCGCGACGGCGGCGACCGCGACGACGCTCACGCCGGTCGCGAGGATCTTCTTGTAGCCGAACTTCCCCGTGAGCAGCACGGCGGGGATCATGCCGAGGGCCATGACGGCGATGTACGCGGTGAACAGGAGCTCGACCTGCGAGGTCGTGGCTCCCATCGCGGCACCGATGGCGGGCAGGATCGGGTCGACGATCGCGATGCCGGCGATCGCGAAGAACGCGGTGAGGGCGGTGGCGTAGATGGCGGTGCGGTGCGGTTCGTGGTGGCGGGAGGCCATGCGGATCCTCGGGTAGACGAGCGTCGGCGGGATTATCTGTATCATACATCTATCTAGTGAAGGAGTCGCCGCCATGGACGACGCCGTCCCCGACGTCGAGGAGCAGGTCGCACTCCTGCTCCGCCTCGCCGACCGCAACCGGCGCCGCAGCAGCCGCCTCGAGGGCACGCTCGACCGGTCCGCCTACATCGCCCTGCGCCACCTCACGGTCGCGGGCCCGTCGGGCATCAACGACCTCGCGAACCGCCTGCGGCTCGACGCGTCGACCGTCACGCGCCAGGTCGTCGCGATGGAGGAGGACGGGTACGTCACGCGCGGCCGCGACAGCACCGACGGACGCCGCGCCGTCGTCACCGCGACCCCCGCCGGCGAGGAGGCCCTCGCGCGCACCCGTGCGGTCCGCGCCGAGGTCTACGACGAGATCCTGCGGCGCTGGTCGACCGAGGACCGCCGCGCCCTCGCCGACGCGCTCATCCGGCTCAACGCCGACCTCGACGCCGACCTCGACCGCGCCGCCGAGGACCGCTGACGCCGCGCCGGCCGGCGACCGCACGCACGACGGAGCGGTCCGGCGGCCCACAGGCGCGGCGACTACGGTGACCCGGTGACCGACGCGCCTGCCCGTCCTCGTCCCGCCCCGCTCGTCGCCGAGGTGCTGCGCACCGAACGCCTCTCGCCGTCGTTCGTGCGCGTCGTCGTCGGCGGGCCCGGGCTCGACGCCTTCGAGCCGTCGCCCCACGCCGACTCCTACGTCAAGCTCGTCTTCCTCCCGCCCGCCGCCGACGGCCACCGCCCCCGGCGCGACGACGGCCGCCTCGACCTCGACGCCGTGCGCGCCGCGCTCG
>NZ_JAAXOY010000562.1 GCF_012396155.1 Cellulomonas septica
CCCCGCGGGCCCGGTCGCGTCGAGGAACGCGTGGTCGGCGACGCCGAGCGACGACAGCGCGGCGGCGAGCTCGGTATCGCGGTGCGCGGCGAGCGCGGGCTCGTCGCCCTCGAGGTGCGCGAGCGCGTCGCCGATGACCTCGCCGCGCTCACCGCGCGTGCACGTCACGACCATGACGGGCAGCCCCGCGCGCGCCCAGGTGGCGAGCAGGGCGCCGGTCGACAAGGTCTCGTCGTCGGGGTGCGCGTGCACCGCGAGGAGCCCGCCGACCGGCGCCACCGGCGTCAGGACTTCTTGTTGCGCGCGGTGATGCGGGCGCGCTCGGTCTGGTCGAGCACCACCTTGCGGATGCGCACGATCTCCGGCGTCACCTCGACGCACTCGTCCTCGCGCGCGAACTCCAGCGACTCCTCGAGCGTGAGCTTGCGCGGCGGCACGAGGTTCTCGAAGTTGTCCGCCGTGGAGGAGCGCATGTTGGTGAGCTTCTTCTCCTTGGTGATGTTGACGTCCATGTCCTCGTTGCGGGAGTTCTCGCCGACGATCTGGCCCTCGTAGACCTCGGCGGTGGGCTCGACGAAGAACGAGCCGCGCTCCTGCAGGTTGATCATGGCGAACGGCGTCACGGCACCCGCACGGTCGGCGACGAGCGAGCCCGACTGACGGGTCTCGATCGGGCCCGCCCACGGCTCGTAGCCCTCGGAGATGGACGACGCGATGCCGGTGCCGCGGGTGTCGGTGAGGAACCGCGTGCGGAAGCCGATGAGGCCGCGCGCGGGCACCAGGAACTCCATGCGGACCCAGCCGGTCCCGTGGTTCGACATGGTCTCCATGCGGCCCTTGCGCTGCGCGAGGAGCTGCGTGACCGCGCCGAGGTACTCCTCCGGGACGTCGATCGTCATGCGCTCGACGGGCTCGTGCACCTGGCCGTCGACCTTCTTCGTGACGACCTGCGGCTTGCCGACGGTGAGCTCGAAGCCCTCGCGGCGCATCTGCTCGACGAGGATCGCGAGCGCGAGCTCGCCACGGCCCTGGACCTCCCACGCGTCCGGGCGGTCGGTCGGGACGACGCGGAGCGACACGTTGCCGATGAGCTCCTTGTCGAGGCGGTCCTTCACCTGGCGCGCGGTGACCTTGTGGCCCTTGCCGCCCTTGCCCGCGAGCGGGCTCGTGTTGATGCCGATGGTCATCGAGATGGCCGGGTCGTCGACCGTGATGAGCGGCAGCGGGCGCGGGTCGTCCGGGTCCGTCAGCGTCTCGCCGATCGTGATGTCCTCGATGCCCGCGACCGCGACGATGTCGCCCGGACCCGCGGAGTCCGTGGGGACGCGCTCGAGGGCCTTGGTCTCGAGGAGCTCGGTGATGCGCACGTTCTGCAGCGAGCCGTCCGACCGCGCCCACGCGACGGTCTGGCCCTTGCGCAGCGTGCCGTTGAAGATGCGGAGCAGCGCGAGGCGGCCGAGGAACGGCGAGGCGTCGAGGTTCGTGACGTGCGCCTGCAGCGGCGCGCCCTCGTCGAACGTCGGGGCGGGGATCTTCTCGAGGATCGTCGCGAACAGCGGCTCGAGGTTCTCCGAGTCCGGCAGGCCCCCGTCGGCGGGCTGGTTCAGCGACGCGCGGCCGGCCTTCGCGGCGGCGTACACGACGGGGACGTCGAGGATCGCGTCGAGGTCGAGGTCCGGGACCTCCTCGTGGAGGTCGGACGCGAGGCCCAGCAGCAGGTCGGTCGCCTCGTGGACGACCTCCTCGATGCGGGCGTCGGGGCGGTCGACCTTGTTGACCACGAGGATGACGGGCAGCTTCGCGGCGAGCGCCTTGCGGAGCACGAAGCGGGTCTGCGGGAGCGGGCCCTCGGACGCGTCGACGAGCAGGACGACGCCGTCGACCATCGACAGGCCGCGCTCGACCTCGCCGCCGAAGTCGGCGTGGCCGGGGGTGTCGATGACGTTGATCGTGATGCCGTCGGGCTGACCCACCGCGGCCGCCGCGGGACCGGCGTACCGGACCGCGGTGTTCTTCGCGAGGATCGTGATGCCCTTCTCGCGCTCGAGGTCGCCGGAGTCCATCGCGCGCTCGTCGACGTGGGCGTGCTCGCCGAAGGCGCCGGACTGCCACAGCATCGCGTCGACGAGGGTGGTCTTCCCGTGGTCGACGTGGGCCACGATCGCGACGTTGCGCAGGTCGGCGCGCACGCCGGTGACGGTCGTGGACTCAGGCATGGGTGTACTCGGCTTTCGCAGGTGGGGAGCGCGCCGGGACGTGGCGCCGGACGATTCTACCCGCCCGACCCCCGGGTCCGCCGTGGCGCCCGTCACCCCGCCGCCCGTCGCCCCGCCGGGCGTCGCCAGCCTTGCGGCCGCGATCCGGCCACGGGCGTCAGCCGTCCG
>NZ_JAAXOY010000563.1 GCF_012396155.1 Cellulomonas septica
ATCCTGCCCGTCGGGCTCGCTCCCGGCTTCGCCGTGGCCGTCGCCGCCGCCGCCGTGCTCGGGTTCGTCTCGATCTGGTGGGTCGCGGCGGCGAACACGCTCGTCCAGCTCGTGTCCACGCCGCACCTGCGTGGTCGCGTCATGGGGGTGTGGACCGCGGCGCTCCCCGGCAGCGCCCTGGTCACCGCCCTCGCGCTCGGGGCCGTGACCGACACGTGGGGCGTCCGGTGGGCCTACGTGGCGCTCGCGGCGTCGTTCCTCGCCGCTGCGGCGACGGGTGCCCGCGCGCTCGTCGCCCACGACCGGACGACCGCCGACGCCGATCCGTCCTGACGGGCGAGGGCCGGGGCCTTCGGCGGTAGGGTCGCGCACCGTGACGACGCTCGGCTTCCGCGGGGTCCTGCTCGACTGGCGCGGCACGCTCGTCGTCGCCCCCACGTACGCCTGGCTGGTCGCGACCGCGCTCGAGCAGCTCGGGCGGTCGCACGACGACGACGCCGTCGAGCAGGTCCTCGCCCGCCTGCGCGCGACCGACCGCACGCGCGTCGAGTCGTCGACGATCGACACCGACGCGGCCGAGCACCGCGCGGCGTACGCGCACTGGTTCCGCACCGCCGGGATCGACGACGAGCTCGCCGCGGCGCTGTACGCGGTCGAGTCGGACGTGTCGCTCAACCCGTTCGCGCACGACGTCGAGCCGCTGCTCGTCGCACTGTCCGACGCCGGGGTGCGGATCGGTGTCGTGAGCGACATCCACGTCGACCTGCGACCGGTGTTCGCCGCGCACCCGCTGCCCGACGGACGGACGTGGGCCGACCTCGTCGACGTCTGGGCGCTGTCCTTCGAGCTCGGCGTGGCGAAGCCCGACCCCGCGATCTTCCGCGCCGCGCTCGACGGCCTCGGCCTGCCGGCTGCCGACGTGCTCATGGTCGGGGACCGCGGAGCCTGGGACGGGGCGGCCGCCGAGATCGGCATCACCACGCTCGTGCTGCCGCCCCTCGCCCGGCCGGAGGATGCGCGCCTGCACCGCGTCCTCGCGCTCGCGCTGGACGACTGAGGTCGCGCCCATCGCGGCGTCGCCGCAGGGCCGCGCACGGCGTGCGACCGGTGGGTCAGGCGCCGATGGTCACGACGGTTCGGTGCGGTCGAGGGTGCCGAGCTGGACGGCGTCCTTGTCGACGAGGACGAGCTGCCCGCCCTCGAGCCGGCCGGCCACGGCGAGGGACAGCCACGGGTCGACCGCGGGGCAGGACATGCGGGTCGTCGACCACGCGGAGAACGCGACGCCCTCGGTGCTGCGGGTCCACTCGCCGACCATCCGGTTGCAGCCGTCGGAGCCGGTGGCGGACCCGTCCTCGGCGAGGTCCAGGTAGGCCTCACCCACGACGGTCGACGCGCCCCACGACCCCGCGACGTCCTCGTCGCTCGACGCCGGTTCGGCGGACCCCGTCGCGCACGCCCCGAGCAGGGCCAGACCGGCCAGGACCCCGAGGGCGACGCGCAGCGGGCGCATGACGCGATGCTAGCGCCGGGTTCGCCCTAGTCTGAGGAACGCCCTGTGGTGCGGAGCCGGACCGTCAGGAGGCGGCGTGTCGGACGCGGCGATGAGCCTGCTCGTGCTCGTCGGCGTCGTCGGCCTGTTCGTGTGGAACCGGCTGTCGGTGGGGGCCGTCGCGATCCTCGCGGCGCTCGCGCTCTGGGCGACCGGGCTGGTCGACGCGACCGCGGCCGTGTCGGGCTTCGGCGACCCGGTCGTCGTCTTCATCGCGACGCTGTTCGTGCTGAGCGAGGGGCTCGAGTCGTCGGGCGTGACCGCGTGGGCGGGGCAGCTGCTGGTCAACCGCGCGGGGACGCGGCGCGGTCCGCTGCTCGTCGCGGTCATGCTGCTGTCGGCGCTCATGGCCGCGTTCGTCACGCCGAACGGTGCGGCGGCGGCGCTGCTCCCCGTGGTGGTGCTGGCCGCACGACGGTCGCGGCAGGCGCCGGCGCAGATGCTCATGCCGCTCGCGTTCGCCGCGAGCGCGGGCGCGCTGCTCGTGCTGTCGGGCAGCACGGTCAACGTGATCGTGTCCGACGCGCTGGCCGACGTCACCGGCGAGCGGTTCGGGTTCTTCGAGTTCGCGCTGGTCGGAGCGCCGCTGGTCGCCGTCACGATCGCGGTGGCCGTCGCGCTCGGGCCGCGGCTGCTCCCCGACCGGCAGCCCGACGTCGTGCCCGCGGACTTCTCCGACCACCTCGGCACGCTCGTCGAGCACTACCGGCTGGAGCGGGGCTTCTTCCGCGCGCGCGTCCGGGCGTCGTCGGACCTGGTGGGGGCCGCGCTCACGGACGTCGCCGCGCCCGACGACGTCGTGGTGCTCGGCGTGCAGCACGCCGACGGGCGG
>NZ_JAAXOY010000564.1 GCF_012396155.1 Cellulomonas septica
CGCGCAGCAGCTGCTGGTCGACGTCGTCCGGTGCGCCGGTGACGGCCTCGACGACGACGCGCCCGTCGTGCGCGCCGTCGGACAGCCGTGCGGTCGGCACCGTGGGCAGCCACTCGGCGGCCGGTGGCCCGTCGACGACCCACCGCCGGTCGCCGGTGCTGCGCAGCTCGTCGATCCCGCCGACGGCGACCATCGACCCGGCGCGGACGATCCCCACGCGGTCGGAGAGGCGCTCGACGAGCTCGAGCTGGTGCGACGAGAAGATCACGGGCACCCCGGCCGCCGCCTGCTCGCGCAGCACGGTGCTCATGACGTCGACGGCGACCGGGTCGAGGCCGGAGAAGGGCTCGTCGAGCACGAGGATCTCGGGGCGGTGCACGAGCGCGGCGGCGAGCTGTACGCGCTGCTGGTTGCCGAGCGACAGCTTGAGCACCTCGTCGTCGCGGCGCGCAGCGACGCCCAGCACCTCGGTCCAGTGCTCCATCGACGCGCGCGCCGCGGCGGGGTCGAGGCCGTGCAGCCGCGCGAGGTAGACGAGCTGCTCGCCGACCTTCATGCGCGGGTACAGCCCGCGTTCCTCGGGCATGTACCCGATGCGCCGCCGGACGGCGTGGTCGACGGGCCGGCCGTCCCACGTCACGGTGCCGGAGTCGGCGGCGAGAACGCCGACCGCGATCCGCATCGTCGTGGACTTGCCGGCGCCGTTGGACCCGACGAACCCGAAGATCTCGCCGGCGCGCACGTCGAACGTCATGCCCCGCAGGGCCTGGACGTCGCCGTACGCCTTGGTCAGCGCGTCGAACGCGAGGGTGGCCACGCACCGATCCAAGCAGAGCGTCCGCCGCGGTCCCTCCGTCTTCGGGTGGAGATCAGCCGTCCCGCTCGTGCGCGAGCCGCTGCAATGCGAGGACCGTGTTCCAGTTGCGAGCGGTCCCGACGCGGCCGGCGGCGCGCGACAGCACGTCGATCGTCAGCTTCGAGCGCCCCTGCCCGTGCGGGTAGTAGGCGTACGTCTCGCGGCCGTGCCACACGACGACCTCGTCGCCGTACCGCGACGCGTCGAACTCGCGGACCGAGGCCACGTCGGGCACGTCGTCCCAGCACACGACGGCGAGGTGCGACGGGTCCTCGCGCGCCTGCGCGGGGAAGGGCAGCACGCCGACGAGGCGGTCCCACTCGGCGGTCGTGCGCGCGACGACGGGCACGTCGAACCCGAGCTCGTCGGCCAGCGCGTGCGACAGCCCGGCCGCGACGTCGGACGCCGACTGTCTGCCGGCGGGGACCAGAACGACGTTCCCGCTGTTCACGTACGTGGCGACCTGCTCGTGGCCCAGGCCCTCGGCGACGGCCTTCAGCTGGGCGGCCTTCACGGTCCGCCCCCCGACGTTGACGGCCCGCAGCAGGGCGATGACGGCGCTCATGCCGCACAGCCTGGCACCGACGTCCGACGCCGGCCGGGCTCACACGGCCGCCACGTCCCGAGTGAGAGAACCGTTCCGCCGAGGTAACGCGCGCGCACCCGTGGACGAAACACGCGGTTCCTACCGTCGGAGCACGCCCTCGTCCCTACCCGACGGAGCCCCCCATGAACTCACGTCACCTCGTCGTCGTCGGCGGCGGCATGGTCGCCCAGCGGCTCGTCGAGGCGCTGCGCGACCGCGACACCGCGGGCGCCTGGCGCATCACGGTCCTCGCGGAGGAGCCGCGCCGCCCGTACGACCGCGTCGCGCTCACGAGCTACTTCTCGGGTCGCAAGCCCGAGGAGCTCGAGCTCGGCGACCCCGCGCTGTGGGACGACCCGCTCGTCACGCTGGTCCGCGACGACGCCGTGACGGCGATCGACCGGGCGTCGCGCACGGTGACGGCCGCGTCGGGCCGCACGTACGTCTACGACCACCTGGTGCTCGCGACGGGCTCGTACGCGTGGGTGCCGCCGACCGAGGGCGCGGACCTGCCGGGCGTGTTCGTCTACCGCACGGTCGACGACGTCGCGGCGCTGCGCGGGTACGTCGAGAAGCTCCAGCAGGACCTGGTCCGCCCGGTGCGCGGCGCGGTGCTGGGCGGCGGCCTGCTCGGCCTCGAGGCGGCCGGCGCGCTGCACGCGCTCGGTGCCCAGGCGACGGTGCTGCAGGTCGGGTCGCACCTCATGGACACGCAGCTCGACCTGGGCGGCGGCGAGGCGCTGCGGCGGCTCATCAACACGATCGGCGTCGGCGTCCGGGTCAACGCGATGACGGTGAAGATCCGCCCGCACCGGCGCGGCGGCGTGGGACGCCTCGACCTCGCGGACGGCGGTCGGGTCGACGCCGACGTCGTGGTCGTGGCCGCGGGTGTGCGGCCGCGCGACGAGCTCGCCCGCGCGGCGGGCCTCGAGAGATC
>NZ_JAAXOY010000565.1 GCF_012396155.1 Cellulomonas septica
GGCCGTCCGGCACCGCGCCCCGCAGCGGGCCCGCGCGCGCCCTGCCGACCGTCGCACCGCTGTCACCCGACCGTGGCTGAAACGTTTACCTCGCGCCTGGACGGGCCGCCGCTGTAGCGGTCAAGCGCAGACGGGCGCACCCTCCTCACGAGCGGTCGTGCACCTCGCCGGTGGACGCGGCCGTGTCGCACCCCACCACGCACGAGGAGCTCCATGTCCCAGCGCACGAGAGTCGCCGCGCTGCTGTCCGCGGCGGTGCTCGCCATGTCGGGGATCAGCGCGATCACCGCCATGTCGGCACAGGCCGCGGCCGGCTGCACGGTCGACTACGCCATCACGAACCAGTGGAACCCCGGCTTCGGGGCCAACGTCACCGTCACGAACCTGGGCGACCCGGTGTCGTCGTGGACCGTCGGCTGGACGTTCCCGTCGGGCCAGAAGGTCACGCAGGCCTGGAACGCCGAGGTCACCCAGTCCGGCAGCGCCGTCACGGCACGCAACGTCGCCTGGAACGGCGCGGTCCGCACCGGCGGCACCGCGAGCTTCGGGTTCAACGGCACCTGGAGCGGGTCGAACGCCGTCCCGACCCAGTTCACGCTCAACGGCGTCGCGTGCACGGGCTCGACCACCGGCACGCCGACGCCCACGACGTCGCCCACGCAGAGCCCGACGCCGACCCCCACGCAGACCACGACTCCCCCGCCGCCGACGGGGACGACGCCCGTCGCGATCAACGGCCAGCTGCGCGTCTGCGGCGTCAACCTCTGCAACCAGTACGGCAAGCCGATCCAGCTCCGCGGCGTCAGCACGCACGGGCTGCAGTGGTTCGCGAAGTGCTACAACACCGCGTCGCTCGACACCCTGGCGAACGACTGGAAGGCCGACGTCCTGCGCATCGCGATGTACGTCAACGAGGACGGCTACGTCACGGACCCGGCCGGCTTCACGTCGCGCGTCAACAGCCTCGTGGACCAGGCCGAGCAGCGCGGGATGTACTCGATCATCGACTTCCACACGCTCACGCCGGGTGACCCGAACGTGAACCTCGAGAACGCCAAGACGTTCTTCCGCAACGTCGCGAGCCGGAACGCGGCCAAGACGAACGTCATCTACGAGATCGCGAACGAGCCCAACGGGGTCTCGTGGGAGCAGATCCGCACGTACGCCAACCAGGTCATCCCGATCATCCGCGCCGCCGACCCCGACGCCGTGATCCTGGTCGGCACCCGCGGCTGGTCGTCGCTGGGCGTCTCCAACGGCTCGACGTCGGCGGAGATCGTCGCGAACCCGCTCGCGTTCACGAACATCATGTACACCTTCCACTTCTACGCGGCGTCGCACCTGGACAGCTACCGCAACGAGGTGCGGAACGCGGCGGGCAAGCTGCCGCTGTTCGTGTCCGAGTGGGGCACCACGAGCGCGACCGGGGGCGGCACGGTCGACATCCAGTCGTCCACCGCGTGGCTCGACCTGCTCGACTCGCTCAAGATCAGCCACGTCAACTGGACGTACTCCGACGCGAACGAGAGCAGCGCGGCCTTCCGGTCCGGCACCTGCTCGGGCTCGAGCTACGGCACGTCGCAGCTGTCGCAGTCCGGCCAGTTCGTCCGCAGCCGCATCGTGACGGCGGACAGCTTCCCGACCGGCTGACGCCCGCACCGACCGCACGACCCGCCGCCCCTCGGAGGTCCGCCTCCGGGGGGCGGCGGCGCATCACGACCGTCGACGACGGGCGACACCGGTGCGACATCGGCAGGTGCCGGATGTCGTGATGCCACGAGCTCACCCGTCATCCGAGCATGACCCTCACCGTCACACCGACCACGCACCGCGCCACGACCGCGCTGTTCCTCGTCAGCGGCCTGTCCTTCGGCGGCTTCGTCGTCCGCTCCGCCGCGCTCAAGGTCGAGCACGGCCTCGACGACCGGGCCTACGGGCTCACGAGCGTGCTGTTCGGCGCCGTCGCGATCGCCACGATGCAGGCGCTCGGGCCGCTGCTCCGCCGCGTCGGCCCCGAAGCCGTCGCCCGCGTCGCGGTCGTCGCGCTCCCCCTCGCCGTCGCACTGCTGGGCGCGGTCCCCGGCACGGCCGCCTACGTCGCCGCGATCGCCGCGGTCGCCGCGGCCAACGGAGCGCTCGACGTGTCCATGAACGCCACGGCGGTCCGCGCCGAGCAACGCATCGGACGCCCGATCCTCAGCGGGTGCCACGCGGCGTGGAGCGTCGGCATCACGGTCGCGACGCTCGCCGGGACCGCCACCCTCGCCGCGGGTGTCCCGACCGTCGTCCACCTCGCCGCTGCCGCCGCCGTCGCCGTGCCCGTCGCGCT
>NZ_JAAXOY010000566.1 GCF_012396155.1 Cellulomonas septica
CGGCGTGGGCGGGCCGCGACGCGGCGGCGTCAGGCGAACGCGACGAGCTGCTTGAGGAGGTCGGTCTGGCGTCGCTCGAGGATCCGCCCGCCGACGCGCACGCCCACGACGAGCGCGACCGTCCCGAGCGCGAGGCCGACGACGAGCGTGACCCATCCGAGCCACGCGATCCCCTGGCGCACGGCGATCAGCGCGAGCACCCCCTCGGGCAGGGACGCGGCGGCGA
Source organism: Cellulomonas septica (assembly GCF_012396155.1). Taxonomy (GTDB): domain Bacteria; phylum Actinomycetota; class Actinomycetes; order Actinomycetales; family Cellulomonadaceae; genus Cellulomonas; species Cellulomonas septica. Next base: position 227 of record NZ_JAAXOY010000566.1, read on the forward strand.
CGGCGAGCGACCCGGCGAACTGCGACACCACGGCCGTCGTCCCGCCGTTCGACTTCGTCTGGAACGGGTTCTCCCCCGCCTTCTGCACCGGGTAGACGACGAGCGCCGACGCGATGCTCGACGCGCCCCATGCGGTGAGGAGCACGCCGAACGAGACGCCGAGGAGCGCGGGCAGCGCGTCGGCACGACCGACGACGAGCGCGGGTGCGACGACGCAGACGAGCACCAGCGGCACGCCGAGCAGGGCGGCGGACAGCACGCGGCCGAGCCGGTCGACCGAGCCGCGCAGGGGTGCGGCGACGTGCGTCCAGAACGCGGAGCCGTCGTACGCCACGTCGGCCGAGATCCCCCACCCCATGAAGTACGCGGCGACCGGCCCGAGGATGAGCAGCAGCTCACCGCCGGGCGAGGAGAACCACAGGAAGATCGGCACGATGGGGATGAACACGAGCGACGCCGCGTAGCGCGGGTCGCGCACCCAGTAGGTGAGGCAGCGGGCGGTCACGGCGCCGAGCGGCGTCGCGGGCAGCCGCGTGAACCAGCCGAGGTCGCGCCCCTTGCCGCCGACGCGCTCCTGGATCGGGTTGACGAGGCTGTGCGCGAGGCTGCGGTCCCACGCGACGGCGAGCACCAGGAGCGTCACGACGGCGACCGCGAGGCGGCCGAGCGCGACGAGCCAGTCACCGTCGACGACGGCCGCGGGCACGCCCCACGTGGCGCCCAGCGGCGACCACGCGAGGCCGTTCACCAGTCCGTCGAGCTGGGCACCGTCGAACGCGCCGCCGAGGCTCGACAGGATCGGGCCGATGAGGAAGATCGGCAGCAGCGCGACGATCGCGAGCACCTCGCGCACGCGCCGACGGGCGACCAGCGGCGCGACGAGCGTCGTCGTCGCGCGACTGCCGATGACGGCGGTGGCGAGGAACAGCAGCGCCGCGGGGATCGCGGCGACCAGCGCGGCGGGGTCGCGCCACCACGCGCCGACGGTGCCCAGCGAGACGAGCGTCGTCATCACGCCGGGGACGCCGATGAGCCCGCCGATCGCGAGACCCGCGACGAGCTGGCGGCGCGGGATCGCGAACGTCACGAACCGCGCCGGGTCGACGGTCGAGTCGACACCGAACGCGACGAGCGGGACGACCCACCACCCGAGCATCACGGCCGAGCCCGCGAGCACGACGACGGTGGGCAGCATGTCGGGCGACGCGACCGACACCGTCACGATCCCCGCGACCGCGATCACCGTGACGAACAGCCCGTAGAGCAGGCCGACGACCAGGCCGATCACCTGCCACACGCTGCGCTTGAGCCCGTTGCGCAGCAGCGTGAGCTTCAGTCGGACGAGGTGCGCAACCACGCGAGCCCCTCCCCGCTGACGCGCCCGCCGACGAGGTCGACGAACCGGTCCTCCAGGCTGGCGTCGCCGCGCACGTCGTCGACGGTGCCCGCGGCCAGGACGTGACCGCCCGCGATGATCGCGACGTGGTCGCACATGCGCTGGACCAGGTCCATGACGTGCGACGACACGATGACGGTGCCGCCCGAGCGGACGTACGACGCGAGGATGTCGCGGATGTTCGCCGCGGACACCGGGTCGACGGCCTCGAACGGCTCGTCGAGCACGAGCAGGCGCGGCACGTGCACGAGCGCGCACGCGAGTGCGACCTTCTTCGTCATGCCCGCCGAGTAGTCGACGACGAGCGTGCCCGCGTCCTTCGTGAGGTCCATCGCCGCGAGCAGGTCGCGCGTGCGCTCCGCGGTCGTGTCCCGGTCGAGGCCCCGCAGCAGGCCCGCGTACGTGATGAGCTGCTCGCCCGTCAGGCGGTCGAAGAGCTTCACGCCGTCGGGCAGGACGCCGAGCATGGCCTTGACCTGCAGCGGCGACGCCCACAGGTCCTGCCCGTGGACCAGCACCGTGCCCGCGTCGGGCTGCAGCAGGCCGGTCGCCATCGACAGCGTCGTCGTCTTGCCGGCGCCGTTCGGGCCGACGAGCCCGTAGAACGAGCCCGCCGGGACGTCGAGGTCCACGCCTGCGACGGCGATCTTCTCGCCGAAGCGCCGCCACAGACCGCGCAGCGCGAGCGCGGGCGCGGCGGACGGGGCGGGGTGGGCGGCGTCGGGCGCGGGCACCGGCACGGGG
>NZ_JAAXOY010000567.1 GCF_012396155.1 Cellulomonas septica
CTGGTCCACATGCGCGAGCGGGCGCGCGCGTGCGGCGGTCGCCTCGACGCCGGCCCCACCGCCGACGGCGGGTGGACGGTGCACGCGTCCTTCCCGACGGCGACGGCGGGCGGTCCCGACGTCGCCCTGACGGAGGCGGCGCGGTGACGGTGCGACTCGTCGTCGTCGACGACCAGCCGACGATCCGGCTCGGGCTGCGCATGATCCTCGAGCACGAGGACGACATGGTCGTGGTCGGGGAGGCCGGCACGGGCGACGACGCGGTCTGCGTGGTCCGGGCGACGCGCCCCGACGTCGTCCTCATGGACATCCGCATGCCCGACGGCAACGGCATCGACGCGGTCGCGGCGCTCGTCGCCGACCCGACGCTCCACGGCACCCGCACGATCATGCTCACGACGTTCCACGACGAGGAGTACGTCGTCGCGTCGCTGCGCGCGGGCGCGGACGGGTTCCTCCTCAAGGACGCGGACCCCGCCGAGCTGGTCGCCGCCGTGCGGCGCGTCCACGCGGGCGACTCGCTGCTCGACCCGTCGGTCACGCGGGACGTCGTCGCGCGGTACGTGCGGCTCGCGGAGGCCGCCGACGCGGTCCGGTCCCGTACCGCGTCACCGGCGGCGCGACAGGTGCTCGACCGGCTCACGCCGCGCGAGCGCGACGTGCTCGTGCACCTCGCGACCGGGGCCACGAACGCCGACGTCGCGACCGCGCTCGCGCTCACCGAGGCCACCGTCAAGAGCCACGTCAGCTCGATGCTCACCCGGCTCGGCCTCGCGACGCGCGTGCAGCTCGTGGTCGCCGCGTTCGACGCGGGCCTCGTCCGCCCGGCCGGCGACACGGCGGCCGACTCCTGAGCGTCCGGCCGGCTCGCACGGCGCACGCCGCCGGCCTCATCGACTCCGCCGCCGGAGGCGACCTGCGGGACCCGTCCGTGTGAGCGTGGGCAGGACCGGACGGCGCCCCCTACGGTCGAGCGGTGACCGACCTGCGCCACGTCCTGACCGCCCGCCTGCGCCTCGACGCCGTGCGCGTCGACGACACCGAGCCGGTGTTCGCGCTCAACGCCGACGCGCGGCTGTGGGAGCACCTGCCGTCCGGGCGGCACACGTCGACCGACCAGACCCGCACCCAGCTCGAGCGGTACGCCGCGGCGTGGGACGAGGACGGCCTGGGCTACTGGACCGCGCGCGACCGCGCGGACGACCGGGTGGTCGGCATCGGCGGCGTGACGCTGCGCGAGGGCACCGTGTGGAACGTGTACTACCGCTTCGCCGTCGACGCCCAGGGTCGCGGGCTCGCGCACGAGCTCGCGAGCGCCGCGCTCGACGCCGCCCGCGAGGTCCGGCCCGACGTCCCCGTCGTCGCGTACCTCCTCGAGCACAACGCGGCGTCCCGGCGCCTCGCCGAGCGTCTCGGGCTCACGCTCGTCTGGCGTGGCCCCGACGTGGGCAACCCCGACCCCGACGCGGTCCGGCTGGTGCTCGCGGACCGGCCGCTCGACGCGGACGCGCTCGCGGTGATGACGACGAGCCCGTGACGTCCGGCCGGGTCGCGGCTCACGCGACGCGCTCACACGACGAGCGACTGGCCCCCGTCGACGAACACCTCGGTGCCGGTGACGTGGCTCGCACCGTCGGACACCAGGTAGGCGACCGCGTCGGCGACCTGCGACGCCCGCCCGGGCTCGGACCCCGTGAGCGGGATCTCGCCGTCGGGGAACTCGACCGTCACGCCCAGGTGCTCGGTGTTCCGCTGCTCGGTGTTGTCGCCGATCTCGGTGTCGATCGCGCCCGGGCACACGACGTTGACGCGCACCCCGCGCGGCGCGAGCTCGACCGCGAGCATGCGCGCGAGCGCGACCTGCCCGGCCTTGCTCGTCGCGTAGGCGGACGCGCCCGAGTTGCTGAACGTGCGGGTGCCGTTGATGGACGAGACGACGACGACCGCACCGCCCTGCCGCACGAGCAGCGGGACCGTGTACCGCAGCGTGAGGAACGTGCCGGTGAGGTTCGTGCCGATCGTCGCGTCCCACTCCTCGGGCTCGATCTCGTCGACCGGCGCCCACACGCCGTTCACCCCGGCGTTCGCGACGACGACGTCGAGCCGGCCCAGCTCCTCCTCGACGCGCCGCACCACGTCCCGTACCGCCTCGGCGTCGGCGACGTCGGCCGCGACCGGCACCGCGGTCCCGCCGGCGTCGCGGATCTCCGCGGCGACCTCGTCGGCGCTCTCCTGCCGGTGCCCGAGCACCACGACCGTCATGCCGTCGGCCGCGAGCCGCAGCGCGCTCGCCCGGCCGATGCCCGACCCGGCGCCCGTCACGAGCGCCACCTTCTCCGCCGCCATCGCGCGTCCTCTCACCAC